>NZ_JBTEYL010000005.1:0-259474 GCF_054330215.1 Pseudomonas sp. Ma2-10
TCCGGTTGCGTCGCTGATCGAAGGCAAGTACTGGCCACCGGTCGGTCGCGTCGACAACGTGTTCGGCGATCGCAATCTGATCTGTGCCTGCCCGTCGATTGCGGATTATCAGGACGCCTGATCGTCAGCCCACTCCTACCCTTCAAGAACAACAGAGGACTGCACCATGTTCAGCAAGCACGACCAGATTAAGGGCTACGACGACGAACTGCTGGCGGCGATAAATGCCGAAGACGCACGGCAAGAGCACCACATCGAGTTGATCGCCTCGGAAAACTACACCAGCCAACGGGTGATGGAAGCGCAAGGCAGCGGCCTGACCAACAAGTACGCCGAAGGCTACCCGGGCAAGCGCTATTACGGCGGCTGTGAACACGTCGATGTGGTCGAACAATTGGCCATTGACCGTGCCAAACAGCTGTTCGGCGCCGATTACGCCAACGTCCAGCCGCACTCCGGCAGCCAGGCCAACGCCGCGGTCTATCTGGCATTGCTGCAGGCAGGCGACACCGTATTGGGCATGAGCCTGGCCCACGGCGGCCACCTGACCCACGGCGCCAAAGTCAGCTTCTCCGGCAAGTTGTATAACGCCCTTCAGTACGGTATCGACACCGCGACCGGGCTGATCGTTTACGACGAAGTCGAACGCCTGGCCGTCGAGCACCAGCCGAAAATGATCATCGCCGGCTTCTCCGCCTATTCGAAGACCCTGGACTTCCCACGCTTGCGGGCGATTGCCGACAAGGTCGGCGCTTATCTGTTTGTCGATATGGCCCACGTTGCCGGGCTGGTAGCGACTGGTCTGTACCCGAACCCGATTCCCTTTGCCGATGTCGTCACCACCACAACCCACAAAACGCTGCGCGGTCCACGCGGCGGCCTGATCCTGGCCAAGGCCAATCCGGAACTGGAGAAGAAACTCAACGCGGCGGTGTTCCCCGGCGGCCAAGGTGGCCCGTTGATGCATGTCATCGCGGCCAAGGCTGTGTGCTTTAAAGAAGCGTTGGAGCCGGCCTTCAAGTCCTATCAGGCGCAAGTGATCCGCAACGCGCAGGCGATGGCAAAAGTCTTTATTGATCGAGGCTACGACGTGGTGTCGGGCGGTACCGACAACCACCTGTTCCTGGTCAGCCTGATTCGTCAGGGCCTGACCGGCAAAGACGCCGACGCCGCCCTCGGCCGCGCCGGTATCACCGTGAACAAGAACGCCGTACCGAACGATCCGCAATCGCCGTTCGTGACCTCCGGCCTGCGCATTGGCACGCCTGCCATCACCAGCCGTGGTTTCAAGGAAGCCCAAAGCATCGAGCTGGCGGGTTGGATCTGCGACATTCTCGATCACCTCGGCGATGCCGATGTCGAGGCCCACGTCGCCAGACAGGCTGCCGCGATGTGCTCTGACTTCCCTGTCTACCGCGACTGATCCGCAGCGGGAGGGCTGGTCCCTCCCGCTCGCGCCAAAGGAAAAATGACATGAGCGAAGTGGTGGAATCGACCGGCAAAAGCCCGGTAAAAATGCAAGTCGGGGTCAAGCTTCGCGGAGAGGAAAAGGTCGCGCGAATTCCGGTAAAGATCATCCCGACCGATGAGTTTCCACGCAAACCCGACTGGATTCGCGTACGCATTCCGGTCTCCCCCGAGGTCGATCGCATCAAACAGCTGCTGCGCAAACACAAGCTGCACAGCGTCTGTGAAGAAGCCTCCTGCCCGAACCTCGGCGAGTGTTTTTCCGGTGGCACGGCGACCTTCATGATCATGGGTGACATCTGCACCCGCCGCTGCCCGTTCTGCGACGTCGGCCACGGCCGGCCAAAACCGCTGGACGCCGACGAGCCGATGAACCTCGCCGTCGCCATCGCCGATCTGCGCCTCAAGTACGTGGTGATCACTTCGGTGGACCGCGATGATTTGCGCGACGGAGGCGCCCAGCATTTTGTCGATTGCCTGCGCGAAATCCGCAAGCGGTCGCCTGGCGTGCAACTGGAAACCCTGGTGCCGGATTATCGTGGTCGCATGGACGTCGCCCTGGCGATCACCGCCACTGAACCACCCGATGTGTTCAACCACAACCTGGAGACCGTCCCGCGCCTGTACAAAGCCGCAAGGCCGGGCTCGGATTTCGAGTGGTCACTGGATCTGCTGCAGAAGTTCAAGCTAATGGTCGCGCCTGTGCCAACCAAATCCGGCCTGATGCTGGGCCTTGGCGAGACCGACGATGAAGTCATCGAGGTCATGCAGCGCCTGCGTGAGCACGATGTCGACATGCTCACCCTCGGCCAGTACCTGCAACCGTCGCGCAGCCACTTGCCAGTCCAGCGTTTCGTGCACCCGGACGTGTTCGCCCGGTTCGCCGAGGAAGGGACGCGGATGGGCTTCAAGAACGTTGCCTCCGGTCCCCTGGTGCGCTCGTCCTACCATGCCGACCAACAAGTTCAGCGGGCAACGAGCACTGTGTAGTGGTCAATTAATTCCAGACACCTTGCCAGGGGGTTCCGACGCCATCGCCCGCTCAGTGCGCGGGACCGCCAGACAAGCCCGCGGACTCAGCCTTTGGCCGCCATCGCGGTGACTTCCACGCGCATGCCTTCGACCGCCAGGGAAGCCACGCCAACGGCGGCCCGAACCGGCCAGGGTTTGGCGAAGAAGCGCTGGTAGACCTCGTTGAAGGCGGCGCGATCGGCCATGTCGGCAAGGTAGATGGTCAGGTGCAGAACCCGGTCCATGGAACTTCCGGCGTGCTCCAGCGCAACCTTGAGCGCCTGCAGCGTGCATTCGCTTTGCAGGGCGATGTCGCCCAGTTCCAGACTGCCGTCGGCGCGGGTGGGGATCTGAGTGGAGACCAGTAGGCCGCCGAAACCGGCGACATCCGAGGAGATGGATTGCGGATCGGGGTCGGGAAGGAAGGTGAGGTCGTGGTTTGCCATGGGGATTCTCTTGTATGAGGTGGTAAAGGGGCCGTCGAGTATATAGCGGCTGGAAAACTCAGTGTGGAACGCCCCGTTGGATAGCGACTTCTTCTGTTCGCCAGAAGGGCAAAACCCTATGGGCAAACCGGATGGGAGCACTCTATGATTGAACCCCATGACCACCCCACCTCCGATCCGCCAACCCTGCCCTCCCGGCGCCTGCGACTGCGGACGTGACCCGCTGCTGGAAACACCAGGGGCGGACGTGCGCATCCTGTTTCTGACCCGTTCGGAGGAAAAGCGCCTGATCGAGCGCCTGGAAAATCTCCAGAGCCTGAGTGACCTCGAGCGTGTGCAACGGCGGATGTACGAGCAGTTGGGCATCCGCGTAGACATCGTCCCCAGTTTCAATGAAGTACGCACCATGCGCGGTATCGGTATTAACCTTGGCGAACAACCGGGGCTATGCCGCAAAACCCGTCAGTCGATCCCGGCCGCGATTCGTCGCGCACTGGAGAAGCGCCCGGAGATTGCCTACGACCTGCTCAACGCCAACGACCTGTTGCGCGACGCGTGAAATCAATCCCATGAAGCGAGCCGGCAGCCATTGAGAAGTGGGTGCTGGCGGCCGCTGTTGGCAGACAATAGTCGTTAGGGCGGCGAGCCACGCTCACTGCTCCATGCCCTTCCGCACGTCGAATCACACCTCCCATATGCCCGATCGAGGCACGGATCGAGGACTTCGCCTGGTTGAAATGTCAGTAATCATCCGAATCCACGACAAGCTGTAAAGCCCATGAAACAACGGCTTACAGCCGAGAAACTAATTTCTGGATATTTCCCAGTTCGTACCTACTCTCTTCGCGGGGGATCCAATTTCTCGTGGGCGGTGGGGGCTCGTCTCAGAGTACTAACGCTAGTGCGCAGGAGCTCGACATGAATCGGACAACGTTATCCTCGGCGTTCGCTGTACCAGTACTGTTGGCTGCAATGGTGCTTCCCGGCATCACACAAGCTGCCGACAAAACAGCCCCCAACATTGTCGTCATCATGGGCGACGATATTGGCTGGTCCAATATCGGTGTCTACAACCAAGGCATGATGGCCGGTCGAACACCCAACCTCGACCAGCTCGCGGCTGAAGGCATGCGCTTCACCGACTATTACGCCGAGGCCAGTTGTACCGCCGGACGCGCCAATTTCATTACCGGCGAACTGCCGATCCGTACCGGGATGACAACTGTCGGGCAGGCCGGTTCTCCCATTGGTATTCCTGCCGAAGCCGTCACCATCGCCACCACACTCAAGTCCATGGGTTACGCCACTGGCCAGTTCGGCAAAAACCACCTGGGCGACTTGAACGAATTCCTGCCGACCGTGCATGGTTTCGACGAGTTTTTTGGCTACCTCTATCACCTCGACGCCATGGAAGACCCGGCGCACCCCAACTATCCACAAGATCTTCTGCCCACCGTCGGCCCACGGAACATGGTTCACAGTTGGGCCACGACGACTGACGACGCGACCGTGATGCCGCGCTGGGGCAAGGTCGGCAAACAGAAAATCGAAGACGCCGGCACCCTCTATCCGGAACGGATGAAAACTGTCGATGACGAGATTCGTGACAAGGCCTTCACCTTCATCGACAAGGCCAAGCAGGACAACAAACCGTTTTTCCTCTGGCTCAACCCAACCCGCATGCACATCGTCACTCATCTCTCCGACAAGTACGAAGCCATGCGCAATGCGCAAAATGGCTGGTCGGAACAGGAAGCCGGCATGGCACAGATCGACGACATCGTCGGCGACGTGATGGCCAAGCTGAAAAAAGACGGCATGGACGACAACACCATCGTGTTGTTCACCACTGACAATGGCGCGGAAAACTTCACCTGGCCGGATGGCGGCACCACGCCGTTTGCCATGGGTAAAGGCACGGTAATGGAAGGTGGTTTCCGGGTGCCCGCGATCGTTCGTTGGCCGGGCAAAGTACCGGCCAACACAGTGGCCAATGGCATCATGTCCGGAATGGACTGGTTCCCGACCTTCGTCGCGGCGGCCGGCAACCCGAACATCAGCGCCGAACTGCTCAAGGGTAAACAACTGGGCGACACCACTTACAAAGTGCACCTGGACGGCTATGACCAGACACCCATGATCACTGGCAAAGGTCCGTCTAATCGCCATGAGATCTTCTATTTCGGCGAGAGCACGCTGGGCGCAATCCGTATCGATGACTTCAAGTACCGCTTCATTGACCAGCCTGGTGGCTGGCTGGGGGCAAAAACCACGCTGGACATGCCGGTTCTGACCAACTTGCGCCTCGACCCGTTCGAACGCGCTGGATGGCCGGAAAACATGGCGGCCAATGGCTCCCTGGAGTATTTCCAGTGGTTCAAATTCCAGTTCTGGCGATTTGTGTTTGTGCAGCAGCAGGTGGTCAAACTGGCTGAAACAGCGGTTGAGTTCCCGCCCATGCAAAAAGGCGCGAGCTTCAACCTCGAAGCCGTCAAAGCCAAGATTGAAGCGGCCCGGTCGGCGATGGGCAAGTAAGCAGTTGAATGCGCGGGTGGCCAGCGCTCGCCACCCGCGTTCATGACGGACATTTGCTGAGGTGACTCCATGCAGCTAAAACCTTCCGTCCTGCCCGCCTTCACCCTGTTGGCCCTGTGCAGCCAGCAAACCTACGCGGGCGGCATTATGCTTTATGAAATAGGCACCGATAACGCCGGTCTGGCCAACGCTGGCGCCGCCGCCCGTGCTCAGGGCCCCTCGACCATTGCCAGCAACCCGGCGGGCATGAGTTATCTGCCGGGCACACAAATCACTGGAGGTTTGCAGATACTGTACGGCGACCTGACCTTTGATCGCGACTCAAACACCAATGGCACCGGCAGTGGCAGTGGCAACGCCCTCGACCCGATTCCCGGCGGCAGTTTCTTCATCAGCCATCAACTTGATGACCACTGGAGCGTCGGCTTCGGCCAGTACGCTGACTTTGGCCTGGCGGCCAATTACGACAACGAATGGTCCGGGCGCTACTTCGCACAAAACGCCAGCCTCGCCGGTTTGTCTTTCGTGCCCAGCGTGGCTTATCGCTTTAGCGAGCAATGGTCGGTGGGCGTTGGCGTGAAAGCTATGTATGGCATGTTGCAAGCCCAAACCGCGATCGACCGCTCACCTTTCGGCTTTACCGAGCGCAGCGACGGCCAACTCAAGTACAAAGACAACGATTGGGGTTTCGGCGCGAATGTGGGCGTGATCTATGCCCCGCAACCCGGCACCCGCATCGGCCTTGCCTACACCAGCAAGGTCGATCTGGCGTTCGAGGACGGTCTGGACGTCAAAGGCGACGGGCCAGCGCTGAATCGTCTGGATGGCCTGAACACCCAACTCGACATGACCGTGCCGCAAACTGCAACGCTGAGCCTGTTCCAGCAACTCGACCCGCAATGGGCCCTGCTGGCCTCGGTCAACTGGCAGGACTGGTCAGAGTTTGGCGATATCGCGGTGCAAGTCGACACCACCGCGTTTGGCGCTCAATCGACGACGGTCGACGCCCATTTCAAAGACACCTGGCAACTGGCCCTCGGCGCGCAATATCAGGCCACGCCGCAACTGCTGTGGAACGTCGGTGTGGCATATGACAGCAGCGCCGTTTCGGACGGCAACCGAACATTTACCGTGCCCATGGGCGAATCCTGGCGCATTGCGGCCGGAGCCACCTATGCTCTGAACAAGGTCACCGACATCAATGTCAGCTGGGCCATGGTCTGGCTCGGCGACATGCCGGTGGACCAGACCAAATCCACGTCAGGCACGCGAACGTCCGGTCAATTCGACAATGCCTGGATTCAAGCCGTGACCGGCAATATGACCTGGCGTTTCTGATACCTTGCGACCAAAAAAAACGACTTAATCCACGGAGCACACACCACTATGAACCTGTCCCGAAAGCTGTTTATTGGCGTTGCGCTGACCAGCTTGCTGCTCGGCGGTTGCACCTCGAAAGTCACCGAACGCGCGCAGTATTCCGGCTTCCTGTCCAACTACAACAACTTGCAGCAGGTCACCACCACCAGTGGCGAAACAGCCATGCGCTGGGTGAGCCCGTCCTGGAATCCCGAGGCCTATAACACCGTGGTTTTCAATAAGCTGGAGCTCTACCCGGCGCCCAAGCCTACTGAACGGGTTAACCAGCAAACCCTGGACGAGTTGCAGAGCTACATGACCAGTAAGGCCATAGGTGTGTTAGGTCAGAAATATCGGGTGGTGTCGAACGCGAAATCATCGCCTGCCGGTTCAAAAACCTTGATCATGCGCGCGGCGATCACCGGGGTGAGTGCCGAAAACGAAGGCATGAAGTGGTATGAAGTGGTGCCGATTGCCGCCGTCGTGGGGGGTGTTGCCGCTGCCAGTGGCCACCGCGATCAGGACACCACACTGTTCATCGAGGCCGAGTTCATCGACGCCAGCAACAATCAGACCGTGGCCAAAGTTGTGCGCAAAGTCTTTGGCTCCACGCTGGAAAACGCCAGCCAGAAGATCACCACCAAGGATTTCAAAGTGGCGATCGACAAGCTGACCAGTGATCTACAGGCATTTATCAAATAGTCCGATTGTTTCTTGCAAGAGCAGATAGTCGTGGCACCTAGGCCGTTGCGTAGGTAACCGATGAAGACCGGCCCAACGCGGTGCTTCGGGCCCGATACGGCGCAAAAGCGCTTCGGCAGCAACTTGGCCACGTGGCTGACAATCACGTGGCTGAAGTCCTTCACCCCAGCCCAACAAAGCTGCGGATCAGTGGCACCACCAGGTGAATCCCTCTGCCGTCACTGGTCTCGAGGAACGCCTTGAGCCCCAATTCATCGAGCACCTAGAGGGTCAACTGGGTGGCTTCGACCCTGCTTTTCCAAGGCCGCGCCGCGTCAGGATCGAGGCCTCGTGCTTCTGGATGCAGAACTGCAAGGCATGGCCTTTCGCGTTTTTTTTTGCCCGAACGTTTGCCGGCGGCCGGTTCAGAGGTCGCCGAGAAATCGCGCATGCGATTGTAATCGTCCAGGCTGCGGGTCATGGCGCACCTGCTGACGAGGTCACGGTGCCCTCGATGCCTGGGCCGATACGCGTGACAATCAGGGCGACGACGGCAATTCGTTCCACCCGTTGATAGCCAGGGGTCAACAGTTCTTCACCGAACACATCGGGGTCGAGTTCGTGGTAGGTCCAGCCGAACATCGACGATTCGAGACGCGGCGCCACCGCCTCCAGAAACGGGTCGAGACCATCGATCATCGCCACGCCGGTGTACAACACCAGAGACCCACCGGGGGCCAACCGATACAAGGCTTGCTCGACAATGCGCAACGACAATTGCGCGCCAAGCGCGCCGCCGCCATGCCGGTAAGCACGCTCGGCCGGGTCGGCCATGTAGGGCGGATTGGCGACGATCAAGTCGAAGTGGCCGTCGACGTCTTGCAGCACATCGCTGGCCTCGATGCTGACGTTAGTCACCTCAGCGAGCGCGGTATTGACTGCCGTCATGCGTAACGCCAAAGGGTTGATGTCCACGGCCAGCACTTCAGCTTCACGGCGAGCGCGGGCAATCACAATCGCTCCGACGCCAGCGCCGCAACCAATGTCCACGGCGCGCCTGATCGGCGCGAAGCTCTGTTGCAGATGAGCGTGAATCAGTTGTGCAAAACGATAAGTGTCGGGACCGAAGAACACCGCGTCAGCGGCATCAGTGGGGTAGCCCGAATGCACGAACAACAGGTCATCGAGGCTTGACCAGCGCACATGACTTTTCAGTCGACCCTTGCATTCTTCAAGGACGCCTGCCTGTTGCAACTGCCGCTGCTCATCCTGCGACAACAGACCCGGCTCAAACGGCCGCGACCAGCCAAAGACTTCGCGCAGGGTCCGGGCGCTTTGTCCGAAGACGCGATCATTGACCCGCTGATGGGTCAGCGGCGTTGGCGTGACGAAACGGTAACCGTCGGCCTGCAAGCGACGCCCCAGTTGCAGTAAGGCCAGATCGGCGGCGCTAAGGTGTTCTTCCTGATTCATGAAGGGCTCCCTATCGAAAACCGGATTTGAGTTCGATGAACCGTCGCGTGGCCATCAGGCCTGCGGGGTGGGCATGCCGATGGGCGGACAACCACGGAATCAAGACTTGCATTTGCTCGTCGGCGGCAAGCCCTTTAAGTGTAGCGTGCAGGCTTTGGATATCCGGGTCATTGACGGGCACTGGCGGTGCGGTCGCGGTACTGCTACCGCGTCGAGCCCCGGCCGGCGCTCGCTCAGGTCGCCAGTCTCCGGCAATCCAGTCGTGCAGCAGTTGTTTTTCGTAGGGGCTGAACACCCCGAACATGGCCGCGCCGTCGCCATCGACCAATTGCCAGAAACGGCTGGCTTGCGGGTCCTGGTGACGCTTGATCCAGCCCTTGTTTTCCATGGCAATGAGCAAGCCTGGCAACTGCTCCGGTGACGACAGCCATTGATTGACGGTCTTGCCTTCAAACCGGCAATAGTCCGAATGCATGTGCTGACCAAACGGGCGCTTGCGTTCAAGCATGTTCAGCAACTCGCCGTACAGGTCGAACGATTCGATAATCGCGCGACTGCCCTGCCCCAGATCGTTGAGCCGATAACCCAACGCAACCCTGCGCAGAAAGTCTTCACGGTCACCTTCTACCGGCAACAATTGCCGCACCGACTGCACGGCCTTTTGCGCATGACCGGTGCTGGCATTGTCGATGGTCACGTGCAGGGTGAAGTAATACGGATCGATGCCCAGTTCGCTGAGTTCATAGGCGCTGATCAGCAAGTGCAGCGGCAGTTGTTCATAACCGAGGTTGTAGCCGATCACCTCCGGCAAAAAATCGTCGCTGCAATAACCCAGCGCCAATTGCACCGCGCCTTGCAAGTAACGCTCGTCCGCAATCAACGCGTTGTCCAGCAAGCCATGCTCGGCAAGTAGCTTGCGGTAAATCACCACATGATTTTGCGCCGGGTTGCCGTCGCCCAGCTCTTCCAGACAGGTGCAAATCAGCCCGTCGAAACGCGGGTCATGCCAGTGCCGCAGCAGGCCATACAGCCACGCGCCGTCCACCAGTTTGGTCGGCGCAACGGCTTGCAGGAAAAACAACGCGTGCGCCTTGGAGGTGAAGAACTGCCGTGGTGCGCCGTCCTTGCGCTTTTGCAGGTAGTCGGCGTATTGGCGAGCCACTTCGACGCAGTGCTGTTCGACAAAGGCTGGCAGTGCCGACAGCTCTTGCGGCAGGTCCGTGGGCAGGTCATTTGCGTGCGCAAGTTGAGCCTCGAGGAAGGTTTTCCCCAGTGTGCGCTGATGTTCAGCATCGTCGCTCAGCAACAACTGCTCGTAGATACCTTTTAGGCTGCCGGTGGTCGGGATCGAGCGTTCGTGGGTCGGCTGGGATTCAAGTCGTGTCAGGACAGTCATGGAGTCGTCTCTCGGTCTGAGGCCAATGGCAGGACGCTGGATCAGCACGTCTCTACATCAGCAGAGCGACACCCCCGGAAGAAAATTCCATCGGCGTTGAAATTGCCCTGACAAACGGGCTTGTGGCGCGCGCCCCGCCGCCAGATCAAGTGAATATACTCAGCGGGGGTGGACTCATCTTTCGCAGAGCAATCATGCGAACGGTTCATATCATCGAGCCCGAAAAACAACCCGACCCGGTCAATGTCGTGGGTGAAGCCATCACGATTCTAGCGGGCGGGATCTGAGCAAACCTTTTGAAATGCATATCCAGGAAGGCGTGCAAGGCGGCGGGCCGCCTCCGCACTTTCACCCTTGGGACGAAGCGTTCTACGTCATTGACGCACAGGTGGAAGTGACGGTTGCGGGCAAGGCCACCACCGTTTCCCCCGGGGGCTATGTGCATATTCCCGGGGGGGCTATTCATGCTTACAAGAACGTCAGCGCGACGGCGAAGATGATCGGAGTGGTATCTGATCCGCGCGGGGGTCAGTTCTTCGCTGCGGTGAATCAGCTCAAAGTGCCGCAGGACTTGCGCGGATCCTGGCAATCGCTGAGCGTTTCGGCGTTACGTTTCTGGTGCCCAAAGCCGCTGAACGTCGGTAGAGGCCAGACTCCCGAAAAAAACGGCCTTCTCAGGGCCGTTTTTTATGATCGCTCCCACGCTCTGCGTGTGAACGTTCTTCAGGCCACACCACCTTTGGCCTGTTGCTCCAGATGCACTTGCAGCGCCGGATCGATGTTCAGCGCCGCCGCCAGTTCATCCAGATAGCGACGTTCGGCGTCCTGTTGATCGTCCACCAGCATCACACTGGCCAGGTACATCTCCGCCGCCATGCCGGAATCCGTGGCCGACTGCGCCACATCGGCGGCGTCCAGTGGCCGTGCAACTTCGTCATCCAGCCATTGCTGGAGCTCTGGGTCGTCGGTGTGGCGACTGATTTCGGTGCTGATCATCTGCTTCTCGACGTCATCAATCCGACCATCGGCCTTCGCCGCCGCAATCAATGCACGAAGGATCGCGTGGCTGTGGTCCTCGACTTCCGGACCGGACAACAGGTCGACCGTGCGCGGTGCCTGTTGCGGCGCCGAGGCCTGGTTGCGTTGCCAGGCTTGATAGGCCTGGAATGCCATCATTCCGAGCGAAGCCAGCGCCGCGTAGTTAGTGCCGCCAGCCGACCGGGGCTGGGTCGAACCACCCACGGTTGAGCCACCGCCCAGCAGACCACCGAGCAAACCACCCAGGCCACCGCCACCGGCGCTTGACCCGGCACCACCGCCCAACAGGCCGCCGAGCAATCCACCGAGGCCACCTTGGGCCGACGTGCCACCGCCACCCTGTTGCGACATTGAGCCTTGGCCGGCCTTTAGTAACTGTTCGAGCAGATCGTTGGTGTTCATGCCGGTGTCCTCATCGATTGAAGTGATCCAGTCAGGCAACGATAGTCCTCGCAGGCAAATACGCCACCACCGTTTGGCTGACGTGAAACCTGCTCGCAGGCTGCGCATTGTACAAACAGCCGCTGAGCGGGGTTTCGGTCAACCTTCGTCACACTTGACCCTGATGCCTGGACTGCGAGTGTTCTACCCTCGCTAACCCGATGCCCACAGGATCACCCAACACATGGACCGCCACCTGATTGTCGTCAGCGACGTCATCGAACCTGAAGTCGAGCACATACTCACCACCGGGCTGAGTGCCTTCAATGATCAGATGACCGGCATCAACGACCGCCAGTCGCTGGCAGTAACGGTCCGAGATCCGGATACCCATCAGGTGCTGGGCGGTATTACCGGGCGTACGTCGCTCGGTCTGCTGTTTCTCGATTTGTTCTACTTGCCCGAGTCACTACGGGGCGCCGGGCTCGGCGCTCGACTGCTCAAAGCGTACGAGGACGAAGGCCGTCGTCGCGGTTGCCGCTCGGCGGTGCTCTATACCCTCAGTTTCCAAGCCCCGCAGTTCTATGAAAAACACGGCTGGCAGCGCTTCGGCGAAGTGCCTTGCAACCCGCCAGGCACGAGTCGGGTGTTCATGAACAAGGCGCTGTGAATGAACCTGTTTGCAGCCCATCATTGCGCTTGAGTAGAACGTATCACCCTGCGCCAACGTTTCATTTAATACCGAGGGTTTATCCGGGGTGTTTTTTTGCGGCCCAGCTAAGATTTACAGAGGGTGAACCTTATCCCCGGATACCCGGTCGATACATGCAACCTGACTTGGTTTAACGCCCCCCAATTGAAGGGGTGATAACAGGCTTGCTTCACTTTCTGGAGAACGCCCCCGTGATATCGACCCTACACATCGCCAGGCTCAAAGCATGGGGCGCCCATGGTTTTACCGCCACCGGCGTGGTCACTGCCTTCCTCGCCACCCTCGCCTTGCTGGAAAACCAGGCCACAAACTGCCTGCTATGGCTGGGCGTCGCCCTGATCGTCGATGGGCTGGACGGCGCGCTGGCACGCAAGGTCAATGTCCAGTCGGTACTGCCAAGTTTCGATGGCTCGATCCTCGATCTGGTCATCGACTACCTGACGTACGTGTTTATCCCCGCGCTGTTCATTTATCGTTACATCCCCTTGCCGGACTACACGCTGCTGCTGTCCGTGTCGCTGATTCTGGTCTCATCGCTGTTTTGCTTCTGCAACGTCAACATGAAGAGCAAGGACAACTACTTCCAGGGCTTCCCCGCCGCCTGGAACGTGGTCGCCCTGTGCCTGTACATCATCGCCCCGTCGCCGTGGATCAACGTCCTCACGGTCATCGGTCTGGCGCTGTTGACCGTGACCCGGATGAAGTTCCTCCACCCGTTCCGCGTGCGCAAGTTCATGCCGATCAACATCGCGGTAACGGCCATCTGGCTGCTGTGCAGCTTGTCACTGGTGGTCAACCATCCGGTGATCAACCCGTTGGTGATGGGGCTTTGGCTGCTGATGTCGGCTTACTTCCTGGGGATCTGCATCTGGCGCACGGCGCTGGAGTGGTTCGAAAACTCGCGGGGATAAAGGACTGTAGAGCGTGGCCATCCATATCGTCCAACTCGGTACGCCGCGCTCAGCCAATGAAGGCCTGCGCCTGGGCACGGTGCGTCGCCCGCCGCGTGGCGTGCCGAAAGCCGAGTTTGCCAGCCGTGATTTTTATGACGTGTGGCAGCCGCTGCTGTCTCCCAGTGCAGAACTGGTCGCAGAAGCCAAAGCGGCGAAAGACGCCAAGGCGTGGGAAGCGTTCAAACGCAAGTTCAAGACTGAAATGAACCACCCCGCGCCCAGCCAATTGCTCGATTTGTTGGCGGCGTTGTCCCATCAAACGTCACTGGCCATTGGCTGTTATTGTGAAGATGAAGAGCATTGCCATCGGTCGGTATTGCGCGAGTTGTTAAAGGCACGAGGTGCACAGCTTAAATAGTCGCTGGCGCAGGCGACTCTGGGTCAAGATCGGGCTGACGGATGTTGGTAAGGCATAAGACACAAGGATTGGGGTCTTCAAATGAACAGCCAGATTCGACTCGCCACCCCTGACGATGCGGCAGCCATCAGCCAGATCATCATTCAATCGCTGCGCCAGTCCAATGCCCTGGACTACCCGCCCGAAGTCATCACACAGGTAGAGAAAAGCTTTTCTAGCGAGGCCATCCGTGCTTTGTTGAGCCAACGCCAGGTCTTTGTCGCCACCATTGATAAGCGTGTAGTCGCCACGGCCAGTCTTGATCAAAACGTTGTGCGTAGCGTATTCGTCGACCCAGACCATCAGGGCGTCGGACTCGGCAGGCAGTTGATGGCAACGCTTCATTCTGTCGCCCAGGACGCAAAAATCGAGGTACTGCGCGTTCCCTCATCCATTACCGCAGAAGCCTTTTACTTCAAGCTGGGTTATCGAAAAGTTCGCGATGCGTTTCACGGGGCCGAGCGCACAATCATTATGGAGCGGCGTCTGACGCCCGTTGTCAGCGCGTCAAACTAACGCCAGCGAATGCCCTTCATTGAACTGTTCTCATCACCCTCCAAAACAAGTAGGAGTCGATCGATGCGCATCGCCTTGCTGTCAGACATCCATTTGTCCGTCAACGCGTTACCTTTCCCCGATGTGGAGGCCGATATTGTCGTCCTCGCTGGAGACATCTCCCGACCGGCCAAGGCCATTGAGTGGGCCAAATCATGCCCTGTTCCGATCGTGTACGTGGCAGGGAATCACGAGTTTTATGGCAGCGACCTGATCTCTACCTATGAGCACTTGAACAGGTTGTCGGAAAGCACACATATTCACGTTTTGGAACGTTCGGAGTATGTCCACAACGGCGTGCGGTTTTTGGGTTGCACCCTGTGGTCTGACTATCGCCTTTTCGATTCTGCAGGGGATCGGGAACAGGGTGTTGATCTGGCTACGAAGCTCATGCGGGACTTCACTCACATAAAAATCTCGCCAGACTTTCCAGACCTGTTCAGCCCGGCAGTGTCCCAATTGATTTTTTTACAGACAGTCGCCTGGCTGGAAGACTGCTTCAACCGCGACAGCACCACTCCCACGGTGGTGGTTTCCCATTTTGCGCCGACACGATTGAGCATAAGCCCGCTGTTTGAGCATTCGCCGATTAACGCGAGTTTTGTTTCAGACCTCGAAGACCGAATCAAGGTCTGGCAGCCGGCACTTTGGCTGCATGGCCATACTCATGGGAGCTTTGACTATCGGGTGGGCAAAACTCGCGTCATTTGCAATGCCCGGGGCTATGCAAAAAATGGCATTAATGAAAATCCGGAATTTAATGGCTCATACGTGATTGACCTGGATATCTGAGGCAACACGGCCCTGCCTCCTGCAAGCCGGATCCAGAAAACCGAGTAAGGCCTGTCGGGTGTCATGCCAGGCCGCCGAATGTTCCATATCGAGGAAGTGCCCCGCGTTCTTGATGGTATGAAACCGGGACTGAGACGCATGATCGGCGAACAGTCGGGCGTCTTCGACCGAGGTGTACTCATCCCATTCGCCGTTGATAAACAGCAGCGGTATTTCGATGGCAGCGGCACAGGCGACGTAGCAATGGGTGTCTTGGGTCAGCACCTCATTGACGTGAAAATGCATCTGCCTGTATTCGTGCTCGGCCAGGCTTCTGACATGGCGGTCATTAAAGCGTTTGAACAGCGATGGCAGGTGCTTGCCGATCGTGCTGTTGATCAAGCGACCGACATTGAGGCGGTCGCAAGCCTGGAGGTGGTTCATGCCGCTCTCCAGGTAATCGCGCATCGGTGCATTGATACGCGCTGCGAATGAATTGATCACCGCCTTCTCGATTCGTCTCGGCCGCTGAGCCAGCGCCAGCAAGGTCGCCGCACCGCCCCAGGAAAAGGACAGCACGTGGTGCGCACCAAAGTGCTCGATTAAATCCAGCAATATCGCTGCCTCGTCTTCCTTTCGGATCGGTTGGCCGTGGTGGTTGTGTTGCTTCGACTGACCGGCGTAGGGCTGGTCGTAGAGAACCACATTGAATCGCGGCTGCAGGTAACGCACCGTTTGGGCAAAAGACGCGGTCGTTGCCAGTGAGCCGTTGACCAGAATGATGGTCTTGTCAGCGGCAGTGTTGAGATAGTGCTCCGTATAAACCTGGTACTTCCCGCAGATCTCGACGATGGCAGTTTTCGGCATCATGACATTTACTTCCTTGAACCCATTGGACTAAACGCACAGCGTGAGGGATGCCCACAGGGCCCTATCGCAGACAGCAGAACACGTGGACCTGAACGCGAAGTGCCAAGCCAAGACATGAATAACTCAGAGTGATTTTCAAGCGTCACGCAGGGTGCTCCGATGGCCACAGTGACCAATGAGTCACCGACTGACCATATATTCAGAGTTAAGCAGGGATTTCCCTGTCTGCAAGAGCGCAGACGAGTTATTGCGTCGAAGACGAGGCGAGGCGCGAAAGCTGCGCGAGTGACGCCTCCCGAGTCATCGGTCTCGTCGAAATACTTGGCTGTTGGCCCGGGCCTTGCTTTGGCATATTTGCGGTACCAGGCCGTCTTTGCGCAACTTCGAGTATTTATGCCTGATGCTTGGCAGACGACCGCGGCTGCTGATGCAGACCGCAAGCCTGGTGACGAACATGGCGTTTATGCAGGACCTGACAGGGTATTGATTGTGGTAAGCAACTGGACGGCAGACCGCCCCACTTTCAGGAATCCCCCCAAGGTTGGGGACTTTCGCCCGCCAAAGCCATCAGGCTTATTAGTTGCCAACGTTCATTAAAAGCAGGCTGGCCACGCTCCGCGCGCAAATCAAAAAACAACTGAACAACAAGGGAAACCCTACCTTGAAAATTTCAACTATCTGCGTCGCGGGCAGCCTTTTGGTTTCGGTCGCGGTTTCTGCGACGGGGGTTATTCCCGCCTTCGACCTGGACTTCACAAGGTCAGCTACTGATACGTTGAAAAAACGGGGCATCAACGACGCTTGTATTATTGCCGCTTCAACCCCTAAAACGTTCACCTATTGCCGAGAGGGATCGCCAACGCTCTGGAAGTATCAGGCTTTAGATCTGGAACAACAGGCGGCGATCCTGAATGACGAAAAGCGGCACCTGACAGACTACGGGCAAATCACCGTCGCGGAAGCCGATAGCGCAGCCTGCGAAGAAGATAACCCTGCGCCATTGGTTAAACCGGTGATTACTCGTGGGCTAGCCCTCGGCCTGATCACCCTGTTTCTGTTGATTGGTTGTCGATATACCTACCGGGCGAGCCGCCGTCCGTAACCAAAACATAATAGGCAATGAATCGAAAACGGTATCCGTCCGGCCAAGTCATCTACCCAGCCCTTTGGCCAACGGGATAACCAAACCGCTGACGTTAGTCATCTTCGTATCATCACCTGCACAGACGATGGGTCAGATCATTCAGAAGCCATCGGCCTGCTTTCCCTAAAGAGCGATTTTGCATGTGCGCGGCGTAGATCGTAAGTGTGTCTGGTGTGCGCTGAAGTTCGGCGGTTAACTCAAGAGGTACGAGGCGTCCTGAAGCCAGATGATCTGTAATCAGATGCTCTGGCATTCGGCACCAACCGAACCCGGCGAGCAAAAAATCCAGCCGCCGAGCCAAATCTACAAACCGCCACGGCTGACTGCCCGTCACCCCATAGCTCGGGCCTTCGGGGAAAACCGGATCGGAAAGTACCAGTTGCACATAAGGCTTGAGGTCAGCACTTGTTGCCCGACGGCCTAACATAGCCAGGGGATGCCCGCTGGCTACTACTGGCCTCAAATCGACGCTGAACATTGGCAGCGCGGTGACATCGTCGGGCACTGTCGGAATCAATGTGCAAAGCGCCAGTGCCGCGTCACCGTTGCGCAACCGGCGCTCTGCGCCGCCTAAGCCTTCTGTAGAAAAACTCACTGCCAGATGCGGAAAAGTCTCACGGAGAGTGCGCAGGCTTTCGATGAGCGGTGCACTAGGGACTAAAGGGTCTATTGCGAGAGCCAGCTCCGGCTCAACCCCCGCAGCCGTACTTGCGGCCATGGCTTCAAACTGGGCAGCGCTTGCCAGCACTGCGCGCGCTTGAACCACCAGCACTCTACCTACCTCAGTGAGCGTTGGACGATGGCCGCTGCGATCAAACAGCCTCACACCTTGAACGGACTCCAGTGTGGCAATCGACTGGCTAATAGCCGATTGGGCACGCCGCAGATAACGTCCCGTTGCCGAGAAACTGCCTGTATCAGCAATGGTTACAAGGATCCGCAACTGATCCAAGCTGAGATTCCCGATCATGCCCTATCACTTAAATAGATGGACTCGATCATATTTACATCACTCCTGCATATAGATCGCATTGGGTAGAGTGTGTCGCACATCGCCCAAAGCGACAACGCAAAACATACCGCCGCGTCACCGCGCAGGAGATACATTCATGACCAGACTTCTCACTATTGAAACCAGCCCACGTGGGGATGCTTCAATCTCCCGGCTGCTCACTCGCCGATTTGTGGCCGCATGGGAAGCTTCACACGCTGGGGGCTCCATCAAAATCCGGGATCTAACGGACACGGCGCTTACGTTCGTGACGGCACCCTGGTTACAGGCTTATTTCACCCCGCAAACCCAACATTCGCCTGAAATGAAAGCCGTATTGCAGCTATCCGATGAGCTTGTGGCCGAGTTGATGGAAACCGATCACGTGCTTATCTCAACGCCGGTCTACAACTATAACGTCCCGGCGGCGCTCAAGGCGTGGGTGGATCACGTGGTACGTAAAGGCCTGACCTTGGGCTTCGATGGTAAAGGGCTTGTGACCGGTAAAAAGGCAACGGTGCTGCTCGCCTCGGGAGGTGTATACACCAACGACTCCCCGATTAGAGACCGTGACATTGCGACTCAATATTTGAAATTGATCCTGAACGTCCTCGGTATCACTGATGTCACCTTTATTGCAGCCGGCGGCGCTAAATCTGTCGATCTCGGAGAAATCAGCATGCACGATTTTCTAGATACATTTGATCATCAAATTCAAAAGTCGCTGGTTTAGACAGCATTTCTCCTGGCCCATACGATTCTGCTCTGTAGGCGTGCGCCCATCACGCCTTGCATGTGGCAGCAACTGATCGATTTCGCTCACCCGTTTGCCAAGGCAGAGTTGCTCGCAATCCAACTGCATTTCAGAGCCATGGCGAATACCTGGCCAGTGGAACGCCCCTTGGTTCAGCCGACGAGCAACCAGCCAGACCCCGGGTCGTTCGCACTCTTGGACAACCTGGGTTTGAAGGATTTCGGGTAAGCCTTACCTTGGCGCATGGTGATCCTGGCATTAAGGGTGATTGCGCAGATCTGCGCCAATCACGAGTCAACACAGACTCAAAAAGTCGTTCTATTTGACGAGCCGCGTTTCCTTGGAAGGCCTGTATCCGAAGTACGAGCTATAGCACTTGCTGAAGTGGCTGGGCGATACAAAGCCACATGCAACCAACACGTCCACCTGGGACAGTTCTGTGTGCTGGAGGAGTCGACGCGCTTCGGTAATTCGCAGCTCCATGTAATACCGTTGCGGCGTTGTGCCCAGTTGTTCCTTGAACAAGCGCTCGAGTTGGCGACGCGAACGGCCGGCGTAAACCGCCAACTGCTCCAACTCCAGAGGCTCTTCGAGGTTAGCATCCATCAGCTTCACCACCTCGCGTAATGGCGCGCTCACACAGATATTTTCAGTCGGTTTTATGCGCCGATAACGCGACTCCTCGAAAGCAAGAATGTCCTCGATACCTTCGACCAGTGCTTTGTCGTGCAGTCCTTTGATCCAGTCCAGCGCCATGTGGAATGCCCCCGAGGGACTGGAAGCCGTGAGCCGGTCTCGATCAATGACATAGGGCTCACTGGTGACATGCGTCGCCTTGGCGATTTCCGCGAGTGCGGGGCGATGTTCGGGGTGAATCGCGCAACGATACCCGTCAAGCAAACCTGCCCTCCCCAAGAACCATGCGCCATTCCACAACCCGGCCAGACTGACGCCCAAGTCCGATGCAGCCCTCAATAGGGAAACGAGCTCATCCGTCGCTTTGAGTTCGGTCCTGTAGCCGCCGCAAATGACCAGAAGGTCCAGGTTCTGGATCGTTGAGCCATCGAAACGGGTATCCGGCCGAATAACCAGGCCCAAGTCACTGACGACTTCCTCATCGGTCAAGCCGAACGTTCGGGAAGAGAACAATCCGGGTCGCAGAAGATTCGCGGTGACAATCGTATCCAGTGCTTGCGTGAAGGCCGGCAGCGAGAAATGCTCAAGCAACAGAAATCCTGCCCGAACCGTCTGAGTTTTCTCGTTGGGGCTCTCATTCAAATAGCGGAGATTTTTCCCCTTCATGCCTCCGCTAAATTGGCGTCGCTCGATCAATGTTCGACCTACTCGGTTACGTTACCCAACAGGTCGTTGGGTGCGTTGATAAACCTCAATGCTAACTGCAGACGTTTCAAAAGCACTAGCGCCATTTTGCGATTGATCAGGCCTGCGCAAAGCCGTGACGTAACTTTATGTCACTCGCAAGCGCGCCTAAACGATGGCGGGATACCCATCGACACTATCGGGCCAACGGGTCAGAACCTCGAAGCCGTCGTCAGTGACTGCGACCATATGCTCCCACTGAGCCGAAAGTGAGTGGTCCTTGGTGACCACGGTCCAGCCATCAGCCAGCGTTTTTACATGGCGCTTGCCAGCGTTCAACATGGGTTCAATGGTGAAGATCATGCCGGCTTTCAGTTTCAGCCCCTGGCCGGGGTAGCCGTAGTGAAGGACCTGCGGTTCATCGTGATAAACCTTGCCGATACCGTGACCGCAGTATTCACGCACGACGCTGAATCCGTCTCTTTCAGCCACCTTCTCAATGGCATGGCCGATGTCACCCAGGGTAGCGCCGGGGCGGACGACGCGAATACCGGCACACATCGCTTCATAGGTCGTCTCAGCCAAGCGTCGGGCATCCGGGCCGGGCTCACCCACGAAGTACATGCGACTGGTGTCGCCGTACCAACCCTCCTTGATAACGGCAATGTCGATATTGACGATATCGCCATCCTTTAGTGGCGTGGCCGAAGGAATACCATGGCAGACCACCTGGTTGACCGATGCACACACGGTTTTCGGGAAGCCGTGATAGCCGACATTGCCCGGAATGGCTTTCTGCACGTTGACGATGTAGTCGTGACAGAGCTGATCAAGTTCGTCGGTGGTGACCCCCGCTTTGACATGCGGCGCAATCATCGCCAGGACCTCGGCGGCCAGCGTGCCCGCAACACGAGACATGGCTATTTCTGCCTGCGTATTGAGCGTGATATTGGCCTTCATTGCTTGACTCCTGATGCTGCATCAACCCGGGTGCTTTGCGAAAAATCGGCCAGTGCGCATAGCTGTTTTACATCGAGGCCGCCAGCCAGTTCGGCACGAATCAGCAAACGGCAGATGTCGCTGTGGTCCAGGTTGGGATGTAACTCCGCAAGCATCCCGATGCGCATCCAGTGCTCGGCTTGTGCGTTGATCGATCAACTCAACGCATCGCTGGCGACGCGCAGGTTCTCGTGCATGGCTTCTGAAATTTTTACGATACCCACTGATTAATCCAATATGAAATGTATATGGATCGTATATTAGTCGGTAGTCGTGTGAAATTGCAATTTCACGATTTTTAGCCATGACTGAAGCGCGCGGCAGCATAAAAAAGTCACTGGGCGACGTGAAGTCCGACTTCAATAGCTGAGGGAATGAAGTGCTGAGCAATCATCGTTTGTACCCCTATTCGATGATGCTCAGAATTCGTGGCGCAGTCGTTAGCCGTTGGTCTTCCAATTGACCGAGTCAGTCCCTGTCAGAAAGAGCGTCATTCACCCTTTCACACCGCACCATTCGACTCAGGAGATAACAATGAATAAAACCATTTCTCGTCGTAGCGGAGGTCAGATATTGGTGGATGCCTTACGCATCCATGGCGTCAAAAGAGCTTTTTGTGTTCCGGGGGAAAGCTACCTAGCGGTGCTCGACGCATTGCATGACGTGCAAGAAGAAATCGATCTGGTGGTGTGCCGCCAGGAAGGTGGGGCGGCCTATATGGCCGAAGCCTACGGCAAGCTCACTGGAGAGCCTGGCATCTGCTTCGTGACCCGAGGCCCGGGTGCAACGAACGCCTCGGTTGGCGTTCACACTGCGTTCCAGGATTCATCGCCGATGATTCTGTTCATTGGCCAGGTCGCTCGCGATCAACAGTATCGCGAAGCCTTTCAGGAAGTTGATTTTCGCCAGATGTTTGGCCCCTTGGCAAAATGGGTCGTGCAAATAGACGACACCCGCAGAATTCCCGAACTGATCAGCCAGGCGTTCCACCGAGCGGTCAATGGCAGGCCTGGGCCTGTCGTGGTCGCACTGCCAGAAGACATGCTGACCGAAATGGCGGAAGTCAGTGATGCCGGGCCTTTCAAACGCGTATTGATGACCCCGGCAGTCGAGCAAATTGCCGCCATGCAGCAACTGCTCGAGCGATCAGAGCGGCCATTGATGGTGCTGGGGGGAAGCGGTTGGGATGCCAAGTCAGTGCACGACATACGGCTTTTTGCTGAACAGCAAAATATCCCGGTTGCCGCCTCCTTTCGCTGCCAGGACCTGTTCGACAATCGACACCCAAACTATATCGGTGATCTTGGTTTCGCCGCGTCAGCGCAGCTGTCCTCAGCAGTAAAAAACGCCGACCTGCTGTTGGTCGTGGGCTCCAGAATGGGCGAGGTTTCAACGGGTGGATATGCTGCCTTGGACATCCCGGTACCGAAGCAAACCTTGATCCATGTTCACCAAGGCATCGAGGAGTTGGGACGGGTTTACCAACCTGCGTTAGCGATAAACAGCAGCCTGTCGACCTTTGCCAAATCAGCCGCAAAACTTCCGGCGGCGACCTGCCTAATAAAGAGCGAATGGACGCGCACCCTGAACAAAAACTACCGCGAAAATCTGCAACACTCGCCCTCCCCTGGCGATGTGCAAATGGCGGAAATCATTGGGTGGTTGAACCGCAGTCTTCCGGACGACGCGATCCTGACCAATGGTGCCGGAAACTATGCCGTCTGGCTTCAACGCTTCTATCAGTTCCGCCAGTACCGCACACAGCTAGGCCCTACCAATGGCTCTATGGGCTACGGCGTTCCTGCGGCGGTGGCCGCCAAACTGACTTGCCCGGACCGAGTGGTGGTGTCGTTTTCAGGTGATGGCTGCTTCTTGATGAACGGTCAGGAGATAGCGACTGCCGCGCAATATGGGGCCAATGTGATTTTCGTGGTGATCAACAACGGAATGTACGGAACCATCAGAATGCACCAGGAACGCAATTACCCTGGACGCGTGTCAGGCACTGAACTGCGCAACCCGGATTTCGCCGCACTGGCCCAGGCCTACGGATTGCATGGCGAGGTGGTAACTGCTACGTCGGAATTTGCGCCAGCGTTTGAGCGCTGCCTTGAAATATCCCGGCCATCCTTGATTGAGGTCAGAGTCGACCCTGAAGCCTTGACCCCCCGACTCAGCCTGACTCAGATCAGAGAGCAATCAAGCAACACGTAGCCCGTTTCTTGTGTTTTTGGCGCCTGACTCACAATTTACAAGGCGCCTTTTTTGAGCGTGTGACTCATTAGTTCATCGACCTGTCCCACCTACAACAGCAGTCGATCAATGGCGTGAAGAGCATGCATCCGCAAAGACAAACCCTGCACAACGAACTGCACGCGCGGCCGTCACTGTATTTCGACGAGCCGGCCCATGTATTTCATCTGGCCTTCCTCGGCGGGGACATGGCGTGCAATGCACTGCTGGAGCGCTGCTGCCCTGCTCCGATCGATCCTCATGCCGCCCAAGGCATCACCCAACTCGATGGCCACGCCCTGAAATGGGAACGCCACGCCGAGTTTTTTACCCTGACCCTGGTGGTCACTTCCTCTTGCGATGACGTGTCCTGGACATCGCTGCCCGAGGTGCTCGCGCAACAAGTCGACGCGCATTTGCCGCAGCTGATCAACTCGGTGCAGATCGTCGTGCGTGGCGAAGCCGATCTGGACCTCGCAGGCTACGGCTTCAAGGACCCGTGCGGCTCCTGCGTAGGTGGTGGCGATGCGGTGGTCTGGAGCGATTTTCGTCTCAGCGAGGACGGCAACAACCACATCCTGTTCGTCAACCGGCGCCTCAACGCTTACCGCCAAGGGCGGATGATCCGCCGTCTGCTGGAAATCGAGACCTACCGCATGATGGCCTCGTTGTCGTTAACCACAGCCAAGACCTTGAGCGCGCAACTTGATGTCTTTGACAAGACCTTGGTCATCCTCTCCGAGCGTAACGCCGACGCTGACAGCGGCAACGCGAAAGCGCTGCTGGCGGACATCTCCAACCTGTCAGCGCAAGTGGTGAGCAACACCGCGAAAACCCGCCACCGCTTCAGTGCCACCCAAGCCTATGCCCAACTCGTGTACGAGCGCCTGGGCGAATTGCGGGAAAGTCACGTCGGCGATTGCCAGCGCCTCGGGGTGTTCATTGAGCGCCGTTTCAAACCCACCGTCAGGTACTGCACCGCCACCGAACAACGCCTGGAGCACCTGGCCAAAAGCGTGGCCAACCTGGGCGACCTGTTGCAAGCGCGGGTTCAGGTGGAAATGGAAGAACAGAACTCGGAAATTCTCAAAAGCCTGAACGCCCGCGCCGATGCACAGATCAAGATCCAGCGAGCCGTGGAAGGTCTGTCGATTATCGCCATTACTTACTACCTGCTGAACCTGCTCAAGCTTGGCTACTCAGGGTTGCACCTGCTCGGTGTCGAGGTGGCCCCGCGAGAGGCGATGCTGGCCATGACGCCCCTCGCGATCGCCATCCTTGCGCTGATTATCTTGCGCATCAAGAAAGTCAAAGAGCACTGATACGGTGAATCGCACGGAGGCACCATCACCCATCAGGAAGGGAACAGGTCCAGTGTGCGCTCAACCTCTTGAATGTCGATTCTGAAGCCATCGCCCTCTGGCGTTCCAACCACAAAGCCAAAGTTCTGGTTGTCGCGATCCGTCAGGTATTTGAAGTAGCTGACGAAACGGTTCGGTGGCTGCAGTACCAGCAGCGAACCACCCTGCGGCAGTACATTGACACCATGTACGAGCTGGCTCCCTTCGACCCCCACCACGGTCCGCGCCCCGGCACACGTCGCCACGATGGTCGGGACATCGGTTTTCAAAGGGTTGATTATGCTAAATCCCCTACGCTTGCGCAGATGTTCAGCGAGCTCCATTTCATTGCGCAAAAAGCGCAAGTCGCCGTCCCCACCCCGGAGAATGAACACGCCAGGGTGAGGCGCATAGCTCACGTGCGACAGTAGCTTTTCACCCATGGCACGGAAACGTAAGTGCCTGTTTTGATTGTTGCTCACATCGTCGAACAGCACGAGCTCACGAAAAAACGCACTGCGCAAGCGAAGCGGCTTCATACCGAACCAGTCCTCATAAGCGGGGGCCTGGGTAAATAGAGGAAACCTGGCGGATGGCGCGGTGGTTATCGGGACGCCTTCGTCGCATGCCAATGAATAGGTCGGGCAGTCCTCCATTAACCATGTACCAAACCATGTGTTTCCATTTTGCGTGCAGTAGGCGGCACCGCGCTCGATCTCGTTTTCCACGAGAATTCGCGGAAACAAACCGGGTTTGAGAGACAACCAGTGACTTGCATTGTTCTTGTAGAGCGCCCCATCGATCAGCCAGACATCCTTGATCAGGTAGCCACGTGTCGGGCCTTGTACTACGTTGCCCAGCCCTTCCATTGTGCGAGCGGGATGCTCGAAAGGATAAAAGCGCTTCGCCTCCCATCCTGTGACACGGTCCATTTGATTGGGCAGGAAGAATGCAGGCGGAGAATACGATGTCCCTCCCGGCGCAATATCCCAGGTTTTCGCCGCCACGCTTTTTAAGTTGATCTCTGCCTTTTGTGCGAGTCTTTTTCTTGCCATATACCTGTAGGCGGCCAGGGTCCATTTTTTTCGATTGCCAGTGATCGCAGTACTTATTGGCGAGACATCACTTTCCATGAAAAGTCCTCCCTGCGGGACAGGGTCAATAATCAGACGCGAAGCGCTCTATTTATTTCAGTTCTGGAAACTGCTCAGCTGGATGCAATCCTTTTCATAATGGGTGGGGCCTGCAAACTGGCGTAGCGACTACGCAAGGTTTCAAGAAACTGTTCGCCCGAGCTTTTGGCGCAATAAAGATAAATTTTGTGCAGCCCGCCAAATACCATTTCGTGATAACGGCTGGCGACCTCCTCATCGCTTGGCCCGTCCGGCAAGCCGAGGTGAAGGGTCAACTCCTTTCCTTCGACAGCGAATAGCGGCGTGTCCCAGAGGAACTTGGCTGTCCCTGTCTTGGGCAGCCGGACAAACATATAAGCGTGGTTTCCCAAGGAATCAATATCGCCGCCGCGCCTTCTTTTCCATTTCAGAAGTCCGTCATCCGGCCGTGCCAGGCAAAGACCGATGTCGTAGTAATCGAAGCCATTTTCTATCGCCCATTCAAGTGCCATGAAGGTGGTAATCGAGTTGACCTCACGCAGTCTTTTGGCATCTGAAAAAATCGCCTCGGTATATCCGAAACGTAGCGTGCTCCAGTAGCGCTTTCCGCCCCGGGTTATTACGCAGCCAAGGTGACATGCAACAACCTCGTCCTCCAGCATGATCAGGTCGAGCCGGCCGACAGTCTTGGCTATTCTGAAGACCTCCTGCGTGGCAAATTGCGCAGCGTGGATGCCTTGCCTTGCCGTGGCATAAGGTCGAAGCATTTCCCTGTCTGCCTTTTCAATCTCTTCATCCAACAGCGTCTGGACCATTCGGTAGCGCGGTCGGTTCTTGCGTATATTTCGACGCAATTCGCTATCGTATTTTGTGGTGATCTCCTCAATGGATCGCCCCAGCGGTACGACGGCACTCAGATACAGGGGTACAAACAAGGCGCCCGACGTCGGCATTTCACTGACCACTACCACATGATTCGACGCGCCAGGCTCCGGCTCGCCGTCGACCATCGGGGAATCACCCTGGGACTTTCCCCTGATGAGAAGCTTGGCCATCTCCCGCTTCTTTTTCCTTCCGATATAGAGGATTTCGTAAGGACTTTCGTTCTGCACTCTGAACCTGGCAATCTCCCAGCGCCAGAAACACGCACGTCCAAGGATGTCCCGCAACCAGTTTGAAGCGTTTCTTATCTCATACCGCAATGAAGGAGATATGAGTTTGCGGACAACTGCCACCACGTTCTCTTTCATGTCTTCGTCATCCTTTGAACGTTCTTTTGGGTAGGTCAGAAAAAGATCAGGGCGGAACGTCAAGAGGCGTGCTTAAAGCTTGATATGAAAGACATATTTGATGAGTAACGCTCTCACGTTCAGTGACTAGTAAAGATCAAGGCCGCGACTTTGCAAGCGACATGGGGCGACGCCAGCCGTCTATTTCATGACGCCAGTTTTTCTTCCAGACCCAGTAGAAGCGCCGTCAGAATGGAGTAGTCGCGTTTTGGCCCGGTTAACCGACGTCACTCAGTGTTTGAAGCAGAGGCATTAAGAAAGGCATTCCAGGTTTCGTAAGCATCGTGATGCCGTTTGGTCGCCTCTTCCCATGCGGGTCCTGAAACACATTTGGAAGAGACCAGCGTCATCATGCCCATCGTTGCAGCGTCCAGCTCGATCAGGAAAGCGTGTGATTGGATCCTGAAATCTTCGACCGATGGCATTACGTGTTCCCCCAGCGGATTACACCGCTATTAAGGAGCGACTGCTCCTCGGGCGGTGGAGTACCGTCATCAGGGAAAATTCAGGCCGTCTGACCGCCGGTACATTTCGTTGCCCACGCTGATTGAGGCCGACAAAAAACTCGAACTCAGCCATGGCATTGAATCCAACGTTCGCTCAATGGAGGTCAGTGATATGAACCGCGATAACAGTGTTAACGACGTCGAACCCAGTAGCAGGAAGGAGGCGCTCAGTCTTCTACGGGGCTGGGCCGGTTCCGGTGCTACGCTTTCATTTCCTCGAATAGAGAATGAAACGATGTCCACCGAACTCACAATCCCCAGACTTTCACGTCGTTAACCATGAGCCGGATCCTGATCGGTGGTATCACCGTAGCGATTATTGGCACGATGACGTATGGATTTTTCCAATGGAAAATCGTCGAAAGGCAAAAACAGGACATGCTGTGCGGACAGGCCAAGCAGACGCTCAAAGGCGTAGAAATCCGAGCCCGGGCGTTGGTTGCCGGACTGTCTGTAGAAGCCTACGGCAAGGCTGAAGAGGATGAAGTGGCGACACTCATTGGTGCGCTCGACGCCGCCAAGAGCGACGCTGAGGTCGATTCGGTCATCGAGGCCCACGCGGCCACCATAGAAGCAGAAGATGCGGCTATTGACGCTCAGGTTGATACCCGAGGCGATCAGACATTCCTCGAGCAACGACTCGTGAAACAGCGGATACCGGTCGACGTAAAACAAGAACTGCAACGCGCCGCGAAGGCCGTTAGCGTCATGTGTAGTTAGCGTTCAAGCGTGCCCTGCCCCTCGGCCCCCAAATACCAGTTCTGGATATCCTCGCACGCGGCCAACTCGGCCGCCGAACCTTCATCCACCGCCCGGTTTACGGACGGGAGGTCGATCATGGTCAATACTTAGAGACTGGATGTACGTCGCACGAGCCGCACGTCGGGCGGCTAATCCACGGGAGGTTCATCATGTCTGGTCAATCCCGCTTCATGCTGGTTGCATCACCGCTGATGGAACACAGCCCTGCTTTCGACAGGGCCGCTGCGCTGGCCAAGGCCGAAGACGCAGCGCTGCACATCGTCGCCTTCGATTACCTTGAAGGCCTGGCGACCGCCAGTCTGGTCAACGAAAAGGCTCTGGAACAGATGCGCGTGGGCTACGTCGAGCGCCACCGCCAATGGCTTGAGGAACAGGCCCGTCCCTTGCGCAAAATCGGGGTGAACGTCACCACCGAAGTGGCCTGGGTCGAACGCCCATTGGAAGAGATCCTGATTCACCTCAAAGAGCAGCCGATGGATGTGCTGATCAAGACACTGGAGCATCAATCGCTGCTGTCGCGGTTGATCTTTACCCCTATTGATGTGCATTTGTTGCGCGAATGCCCGGTACCGCTGCATTTCGTGAGCCACGCAGTGCACGCTTTGCCGCGAAAAATCATCGCGGCGGTCGACCCCTTTCATCGCGATGACCATTACAAAACCTTCAACGACAAAATCCTTCACGAGGCGACGAAACTGGCGAGCGCCTGTAATGCCGATCTCGATGTGGTCTACGCCTATGACCTTTCATCCATCAGCGCTGACGAATTCGGCTTCGACAACGGGTCGGCGTTCTTCTCGTCGGGCAAGGCCAAGACCGTGTTCGATTACCAGGAGGATGCCTTCAACGAACTGGCCGAGCGCAACGGCATCGCGCCGCAGCAGCGGCACATGATCATGGGCAACCCGGCCAAGGTCCTCACCCGTTATGCCGATGCCTATGACGTTGACGTGATTGTCATGGGCCGGATCGGCCATCGCGGTATGGGCCGGCTGATCGGCAGCACGGTGGAGCATCTGCTGTACAAAATGCCGTGCAGTGTTTGGGTGGTGTACACCGAGCGGCTGGATGATTGATTGATTGACCTACCGGACAGCACTAAACCCTGTGGGGGCAACCTCACTCCCACTGGGTTTAGTGCTGCCAGGTCAACGCCGCGTAATCACCACTTCAAGGTATTCACTGGGCACCACCAGCGATTTTTCTCCCGCCCTGTTCATGCGGTTGATCAATTCGGTCATGTCGCTTTCCAGCCTGTGGGCGCCTTCGGGAGGCAGCGCCGCGAAGGCTTTGTGGACCGGGCCATACCAGGTGCGGAACGTATCGATGAAATGCGCGGCCGAGCGGTAACGGAAGTTGAAAATCTTGCGCGTCACCTGCAGTAGAAAATCACGTTCGTCGAACTGCGTGTGCAACCAGGCTTCGGTGCCCCACTGCGAAGGCGGTTGGACGCCTTGCGGTGGCGGCAGGTGGCGGCCGAGGGTCTTGAACATCTGACCGACAAAACCTTCGGGCGTCCAGTTGGCGAGGCCGATCCGCCCTCCGGGGCGACAGACCCGCGCCAGCTCGGCGGCGGCCTTGGGCTGGTCCGGTGTAAACATCACACCGAACGTCGAAAGCACGGCATCGAAGCTGGCATCCTCGAACGGCAAGGCTTCAGCGTCGGCCACTTGAAACATCACTTCCAGGCGTTCTGCCCTGGCCCGGTCTTCGCCGCGCTCCAGCAGCGTGGCCACATAGTCGGTGGAGGTGACGTGGCAGCCACGGCGCGCGGCGGCGAGCGTCGCGTTACCATTGCCGGCGGCCACGTCGAGCACGCGCTCATCGCAAAGCAGGTCGCAGGCCTCGGCGAGATGCTCACCGACGATCTGCAACGTGGTGCCGATCACGGCATAGTCGCCACTGGCCCAAGAGGCCATCTGACGGTTTTTCAAGGCAGTAAGATCAATGGGTGTACTCATGAATTCCGCTCCGTTGCGGGTTGGAACGCAACCCGGCTTATTCGGCCGTGGTGGGATCGATGATGGCCGTGACCTGGGCAATGCGGTTGGCCGCAAAACCGCTCTGCCTGGCGTGTGCCTTGATCAACGCTTCATTGGGCGCGATGTACACGCAGTAGAGCTTGTCACCGGTGACATAACTCTGCTGCCACTGCACCTCTGGCAAGTCGCGCAACGTCTGCAGGACTTTTGCGAAGCCGCTTTCAAATCCCTTTCTGACAGTGTTCCAGCACCTGGCATCTCGCGTTCTATGACGAACTTCGGCATGGCAACCGCTCATTCTTGTCATTGATGACAGGGTCGGCAGACCCTGTGTGCCAACTATCGCGCCGGGCAACGCTGACGTCCTGCCCGATCGTCGGCCAACCCTGTCCGATCGTCCGGAGATTTCACGCTCCGCCGTGACAGGCTCACAATCAAACTCACTACAGAAAGGCGAGGCGCCCTGTTTCAGCGACACCATTTTCTTGATGTTCAGGGCGGTAAACAGGCAAGCGACGCAGACGGCTTTGGTGTTCCCATGCTGCGTGGGAACGATCAGTACAGGATCAAGCCGGGTAGTTGGCGCGCAAGGCTTCCAGACCGCCCTGATAGATGCCGGTAAACAGCGCCACCACTTCCTCGTCACTCACACCGACAGGTGCAAACTGCCCGGACCACGTCACTCGCGCGCCCTGCTCCTGCGCTTCAACCCTGATAGTCGCTAGATAGTCAGTAGCCGGAAACGGCGCCTGTAAAATCGAATAACTGTAAGTCTTCCCAGCGTTATCAAACGCCTCCAACCGCTCAACCACCACCGCCCCGTCCGCCGTTTTCAAGCTACGTACCCGGCCGCCTTCACTTAGCTCGCTTTTGGGAATAAACGACAGCCAGTCCGGCAGTGAGTTAAAGCCGCCAATCAATTGCCAAACCTGGTCGGCGGTCGCCGGGATGTCGATGAATGCTGATGCTGTAGCCATGAAATATCGCTCTCAATCAATAAGGTTCAGATCGCCATGCTGTCGACGACAACGGCGAGGCAATGTAAGCCACCAGGTTGGCAACGTCCAAGACATCCGCAACACGCGGGAAGATCGAACTCGACGGGCTGACCCAGCCATTCATCGGTCTGCCGTTCGCTCCAGTCGCAGTACCAATGATCGATGTCCTTTTGCGCCAGACACAATTCAGCGAGTTCGGTTCGAGGTGAGCCTGCCAGATGCAGTCCACCACGTAGAGGTGGTTCAGCATGCCGATCATGTTCTTGAACACCGACACGCGTTCTTTATTGACCTCACCCGGTGGCAAGGCAGCCAGGCTGTCAAAGAGGCGTTGATTGGCCCCGCGCTTGTAATCGGTAAGCAGGCGGGCCGTGCGTACGTTAATCAGTAGAGTTCTCCCACTGTGATGGGCGCTCTGCCAAGCATAGCGCTCAGGGCGAGCGGCATTGCAAACGCTGATTACCGGTCGGAAAACGCCTCGACCACCCGATCGGCCAGCGCCAGGCAACGGGTCAAGCCCGGTGATTCGATTCCGAACCGGTTCACCAGCCCAGGCACACCATGCTCGGGCGACCCACTGATGACAAAGTCGCTCGCCCGCTCAGTCGGTCCGGTGATTTTTAGGCGGATGCCACTGTAGGTCGGTTGCAGGCTGTTATCGGGTAACGCCAGCGGGGTATGTGCGGCGCGGGGCTGAGTTTCTTCAGGCGCCGGTGTTTGACTGTTAACGCATCGACAGGGAACTCCTGGGGACCGCCACGCATCCTAAAAGATGAGGTACTCCCTTTTTGCTTCACGTTTTCAGAGGACACCGTCATGCGCCGTCTGATGATCATCTCTTCCCTTTTGCTGTGTTTACCCATCGGCTCCGCGATGGCCAAAGTGGATGCGGGCGATGTCGCCACGTCAGCCGGGGTTTCCGCATCGCTGTACTCGACGTTCAAGGATGACAAACGGGTGATTCCGGCCCGAGATGACGCCTCCAGCTTCGTTGCCAGTGGTGGCGCTATTCGTGGTGTTTATCTGGAGTCGTACTTAAAGCAGATTCGTCAGGAAAATCCTGGACTCAACGCCAGCGACGAAGACCTGGCCAGAGCCATCCTCGTCCAGCAAGGCGTAACTGCGGGGCAATGAAGACTGAAACGGTAGCGGCGAAGCATGGCAGAGCGCCTTAAGTATGAACGGTCCTGATCCAAGCTTAGTTCACCCTGCCCGGCGGCTACCGCTTCAGCGACAACGCGGTGCCGCCGTGGAATTGCCGAACACGCCTGACAGCGTCTGACGCAGGGCTTCGCAGGCGTCCCTCTTGTGGCCTTGGTGCAGGCCCCCGTTGCAGTCGCGGTGACGCTGATCGCTCGCATTTACTCCGAAGAAGGGCTGTTAAGGGCGCAGTTCGGCAACGAATACGGGGGTTATTAGCCATCCACATCAGATTTTCTGTAGGCGGACATGCCCGTCGGGGTCCACTAGCGTGACAACTAATTCATAGCTGGCGAGCGTGGCATGCGGGGTCTGGAGCGGATGGTCGTGGGTAGCGGTCACCACGATCAGGCCGGCGCCCGCCGCCTCGGCGGCGAGAATACCCACGGTGGCGTCTTCAAAAATCAGGCAATCGACCGGTTCAACGCCCAAGCGCTTGGCCGCCAGTCGATAGCCCGCGGGGTCGGGTTTTCCTGCACTGACGTCTTCGGCAGTGACCATCACCAAAGACTGCGCGATACCCGCTGCGGCCATCCGCCGCAGCGCCAATGCTTTCGGCGCCGAAGTGACGATCGCCCACTGGTTGGCGGGCAGCGACTTCAGGAAGTTCGCCGCGCCAGGCACCTCGATGATCCCCTCGACATCCTCGATTTCCGCCTCGGTGATGAACGCCGCTTCAGCCTCGGCATCCACCCCGGGCAACGCCAGGCGATTGATGGTGTCGATGGCGCGAACACCATGGATGGTGGGCAGGAATGAGTCGACATCGACGCCGTGGCGCAAGGCCCAGGCCGACCATATCCGCTCGGCAGCAGCAATGGAATTGAGGACGGTGCCATCCATATCAAACAGAAAAGCCCGGTAAGGGGTATTGAAGCCAGATTTTTGAGCAGACAAGGGAAGCTTCCTCTCGCAAGTGTCAGGCGGGTTCGCCGAGCAATGTAGCATTTGCGATGAGCTGTCGAACGCGGCCGTTAACGGCCCGCACACAATAAACCTGACACTCTTGGCCGTCGTGAAACATCGTCTTCATTTGAGCGCGCAGTTACGGTGAGTCGGTGTGCTTGTGAACATTGACCGCATGCTGAGCGGCGGCAGTCGACATATTTACGCGCCATGACCGTCTCCCCAGAGCTGCGGCAGACCCTACAGGGTACGTTTGGACTTCAAGGCACCTTCCACACAGTCCAGCAACTGCCCAAGCACCCATGGTTTTTTGATGAACGACACCGAATGCCTCACCCCGGAGCTGGCCGGCGTTTCGAAACCGGACATGATCATGATCGGTTTGTCGGGCCAGCGGTCGCCAAACAGATTGGCCAGGTCCGCGCCATTGAGTTTGCCCGGCATGGTGATGTCCGTGAGTAATAGACGGACGCCCTCGCAGTGTTGCTCAAGATACTTCAACGCGGCATCCGCGCTGGTCTGCGGTTCAACCACAAAGCCTTCCTCCTGAAGAATTTCGCAGAGAAACTCCAGGATCAACGGGTCGTCCTCAACCACAAGAATCAACCCGCCAAGGAGATGATCGCCCGCCCTCGATATGGGTCTCATGACTGTGCCACTCCCTGATTGCCCAAATGATTTCGCGCGCTTAAATCCGCTGCCTATCAGGTATGAGCAGCGGACTCGGCGCAAATTCATTTTTGATACAACCGGGAGATGAAATCAGGCACCCATACAGAGCTGTATGGGTGCCTGAAATCCAGGGTCTGGCCTCGAAGACGGGTGTGCCGATCAGTTCGACGGAGCGTCTTTTTTCATGGTGTCCTTGGACATCGCGTCCTTCTTCATTCCGTCCTTGGACATGGAGTCTTTGGACATGGAATCTTTCTTCATCGCGTCCTTGCTCATGGAATCCTTGGACATGGAGTCTTTGGACATGGAGTCTTTCTTCATCGCGTCTTTGTGCATGGCATCTTTAGACATTGAATCCTTGCTCATGCTGTCGTTGCTCATGCCGTTATTGGTTGTTGCATCGGCGGCAAACACGCTGACGGCGCCAAATGCCAGGCACATGGACAGTACGGTGGTCGCTAATTTTTTCATGATGAAACTCCTTGAAGCGTAGGTTGCGAATGAGCGCAGCGAGTGCTACGCAGTGAAGTAGCCAGGCGCCATCAGCTGCCACCGAACCAGTTGTAGCCCTGGTCTTCCCAGTAGCCACCCGTATAGGTGTTGGTGACGAAAATCGCCTGAATATGTTTGGGATTCTTGTAGCCCAGCTTGGTGGGCATACGCAGCTTCATCGGGAAGCCGTATTGGCGAGGCAGCACCGCGCCGTCATAAGTCAGCGACAATAAGGTTTGCGAATGCAGTGCGGTGGCCATGTCGATGCTGGTGTAGTAGTCGTCGGCGCATTTGAACCCGACATATTTGGCATCCGTGTCGGCACCGACCCGCTTCAGGAAGTCGCTGAACCGTACGCCGCCCCAGCGCCCGATCGCGCTCCAGCCTTCGACGCAAATGTGTCGGGTAGTCTGTTCGGTTTGGGCCATGGCGCGCAGTTCTTCCAGGCGCCAGTTGCGCTTGTCGGCGACCATGCCGGTCACTTCCAGCCGATAACTTTCTTCCTCCACCGTCGGTGCCTCGTCGATGCCGTAGAAGGCATTGAACGGAAACGGCCGGGTGATCATTGACTCGGGATAGGTCGGCGCCAGGGTATTGGGGTTGAACAACCAGCCCTGCACCCGATCGTTGAACCGGGACATGGAGGACAACGCAGTGTCGACACTCTCGTTGTCGGTGAGGTTGCAGCCGGACAACATGGCCACGCCGCCGAGCGTCAGACTGCGCATCAGGAACGAGCGTCGTGAGCGGTCCTCGATCTGTGGGGCAATGATTTTCCTGGCATCCGTCAGGATGGACGACTCGTCCAGCCCTGAGACTTGAATGCGCTTTTTCATACGACCTCCTTGCGACCGACAATCATGGCCCACAACGTTTTGGGAACCAGTGCGACCATCACCAGATGAACCGCGACAAAGGCCACCATTAGCGACATCGCGATGAAGTGCACGTGCCGTGCGCCTTCATAACCGCCCAGCAGTTCACGCAACAGAGGAAACTGGACGGACTTCCACAACACCAGGCCGGAAATTACCAGCAGGGTGATGTCGACCATCACGAACAGGTACGCCACCCGTTGCACCTGGTTGTAATGACTCAGATCGGCATGCCCCAACCGCCCTTTCAACGCCGCCCACAGGTCATGCAGGACACCTTTAGGCGAAACCGGGAAGAAGCGCCGCTTCAGACGACCACTGACGAGGTTGATGATCAGGTAGACAAGACCGTTGATGGCCAGAAACCACATCGCCGCGAAATGCCATTGCAATGCGCCTCCGAGCCATCCACCCAAGGTGATCGTTTTGGGAAAGCTGAAGTCGTAAAGCGGTGAGGCGTTATAGATTCGCCAACCGCTGGTGACCATGACCAGCACCGCCAGAGCGTTCAGCCAATGGGTCAGCCGTAGCCAACGGGGATGGCTGCTGACCGTGGGTGGAGCAGGTAACTGCGACATGATGGGCTCCCGGCGGTTGATCGATGGAGCCGAGTATGTGGGCCTAAAGATCGCCAAATCCTCACGTAAAGTTAAATTAAACGTGATAACTACCCCAATACCCTGCGCGAGTGAGCTTGCTCCCCCAGGTTTGCGTGGTCCGCCCTTGGCTCAATTGTGGTTAAAATGCCGCCCCAACAAATGGCTGGCCCTGCCCGATGAACGCTGACGCTCTCTCCACCCTCCACGACCATTTACTGATAGCCCTGGCAGCGGCCCCCGCTGAAACCCGCCGGCTGTTCCACGGCCGTGGCCGGTGCTGGCCGGGGCTGGAGCAATTAACCGTCGACTGGCTGCAGGGCGTGGTGCTGGTGTCGCTGTTCAAAGAACCTGAAGCGTCACAGCTGCAAGCGTTGAAACAGAAGCTGATGGACCTCACCCAATCGCCTGCGTGGATGCAATCCGGCGCGCATACACTCTTGCTGCAACATCGCTACCTGCTGCAAAGCACCACCGAGTGGCTGTTGGGGGACGCGATCGACGAGATGACGATCACCGAGGGCGGCCTGCATTACCGGGTGGACCTGGGACGTAAACAGAACACTGGCCTGTTTCTCGACATGCGTTACGGCCGCGACTGGGTGCGGACCAATGCCCAGGGCAAGCGCGTGCTGAATCTGTTCGCCTACACTTGCGGATTCTCGGTAGCCGCCATCGAAGGGGCTGCGACGCACGTGGTCAATCTGGACATGTCCAGCCCGGCCTTGAGCCGTGGCCGAGACAATCACCGGCTCAACGGCCACGACCTGAGCAAGGTGACGTTCCTCGGTCACGACCTGTTCAAGTCCTGGGGCAAGGTGATCGGCAAAGGCCCTTACGACCTGGTGATCATCGACCCACCGTCCTTTCAGAAAGGCAGTTTTTTGCTGACCAAAGACTACCAGCGCGTGCTGCGCCGACTGCCGGAACTGCTCAGCCCCCAGGGCACAGTGCTGGCATGCATGAACGATCCGGCGTTCGGTGCGGACTTCCTCATCGACGGCGTCACCCGAGAAGCACCGAGCCTGCGTTTCGAGCAACGGCTGGACAATCCGCCAGAGTTTCCCGATGCCGATGTTGAATGCGGGTTGAAGGCGTTGGTGTTCAGGCTGGAGGATTGAACACCAACGCAAACAACTCACCACTAGCGTCATGCGCATCTTGCGCCTCGAGGGCTCTACTTCCTTCCCATCGAAGAGCGTTGAGGCTTTTTTTGCGTTGAGTCGAAGCGACTAGACCAGCCGCAGCCGAGGGGAAAGCGCTGGCGCCGCACCTTCACCGAGTCGCTCCCGAACAAACTCATTCGCTTTGCGCGTCATCTGGTCCAGATGCCGGTCACGCTGTTTTTCCGCGTCGTGCATGGCCCGCTTGCCGTGTTTTTGCAGCAGGTACGTATGAATCTGCCGCACCTCCAGCGAGCTGTAGATCGCCGCCACGTCCAGTAGGGCCATCAAGCCGTCTGTGCCGTGGTCGCGGGTGTTCATCAGCACTTGAGTCGCGCGCACGCCCACGACCTGAAAGCCCATTGCCACAAAATACGGAACCTTGGCCACCGCGCACGTCAGCTCGGCATGCGGGTAGCGGCCGACCATTTCCTGCAGCATCCGCCGGGCAATACCTTGGCGTCGATGGCGGTCACTCACCGCCATATACGCAACACCGCATGCATCGGGATCGTCCTTGACCGGCAGGTACAGCAAAAAGCCGATGACCTTCTCGGGGTCGTCTTCGTCGGTCGCGACGAGCAACTCCACCGCAATCCCTTTCGCCCCGTTCAATGCTTCCAGATAGAGATGAACCTCATACCCGATCGCGTACTGATACACGTTGTACAGCAGGTTGCTCGGCGCGATAGCGACCATGCTGATGTCGGTCAGGTAATCGACCACCATCTGCAGGATCTGGCTATTGATGTGCTCGGGGCACGGGGTTTTGAAATGGGTGATCTGGGGCATTCGTGGCTCTGACTCTGGGGCGGGCGTGAAGAGTGTGTTCGCGGGCGTGGCTATCATAACCGACGCCACGCGCGCCTGGCCGAGTTACCGCTGCGGCGCAACCATCCGAAACCGGATATTGATCTTGTCGGAGACGACACTGTCGGCCCATTCACCTTCACCGACTTTGAAATCGCTGCGTTTGAGCGTTAATTGGCCATCGAAAATCCCGATGGCGTTCTCGACCTTCAAGAGGACCGGTACCTCCACTTCATGCGAGATACCCCTGAGCGTGAGTTTGCCGGTGATCGAGTAACGGTTGTCGCCCAGTACGTTCACGCCGGTCGATTCAAACGTCGCCACTGGGTACGTTGCGGTGTTGAACCAGGCTGGTTTTTGCAGCTCGCTGTTGGCGTCGCTGCTTCCGGCGTCGATGCTGTCGAGCTGGAGGGTCAGCGCAGCCCGGCCTGCCGACGGGTTCGCCGTGTCGAAATCAAGCGAGGCCTCGAACTTGCGGAACGTACCGTACACCCGCGAAGAGAACTGTTTATAGGTGAAGGAAATAGTGCTGGCAGTTTCATTCACCTGCGTGTACTCGACCGCCTGGACGCAAGGCAACGCGCCGAATGCAAGGGCTGCCACCAACACGGAGCAGGTCGGGAATCGGTGTTTCATGGGATTCTCCGGTTGAGTTCCCGTCATGAGCTGAGGCGCTGCACACGTGAGCCCGCGATAGGTGGACTAAAGCAAACAAACGCCGTTAATTCCACCTGGCGCTCAGACTATTGCTTACTCGGGTCGCGAGGATGGCAATACCCTCCATTTAACGTCCGCCGCCCTGCACCCGGTAGCCTCGGTCGATGTTGCGGCCGCATTGACAGCTATCGCTCAAAAAACGCCGATCAATCAGACCGTGGAAGTGGCCGGAATAAGTTGACCACTACAAGTGTTTAGTGTCTGGAAGCATCCGGCCTTCCGACTCATAAAAAACGACCTCCCTGATGCAGGTCTTTATTGTCACCTGCACAAAGAAGGTCGCCCCTGTCAGCTCCGTATAAGCGCTAAGGCTTACACGCGGAACAGGCCTAGCATGCGCTCGCTACTGCCCGAGGAGAAACAACGACGCAACCCTGTAGTTTCACCCGCTGAGTCAAAACCAGCATCGTCAGGAAACCTAGTGCAATCAGTACCGGATACGCCATCAACAATTCGGAAAGGGAGTACTTCCAGGCTAACGGGCGCCCGACCCCCAGCATCGCCGCATACATCCAGGACACGGCCGACAGCGAGCCGCAGAACAGCGCCAGCATCCGTGCGCTGAAGCCAAGATTGAGCAACGAGCCTGCCTTTTGCAACGCGGGCAATACCAGGCGATGCAACAAGATGCCGTTGTAACTCAGCAACACGACAATAATTACTTTGGCGTGAAGCTTGGGATTCATAAAGTAATTCATACCTTTTTCCAGGTAATCAATACCGATGATAGCGATACCCGTCACCCACAATGCTATCAATGCAACGATGACAGACGTCTGAAGACTTTCCAGATGAGCAGTATCATGCTCAGTGAATGTTTTCCGTTTTAACACGTCTCTAACCATCGCAATATCACTGGTCAATACCAAACCAATGGCCACACAACACGACACTAAATGAACGTAAATAACGCCCAATCGCAAAAACTCCATGCACTCTTTATTTTCAAGCAGGCTCATAATTGTATTTATCGCCACGGTACTTTTTCCACCTTATTCGACAGTGCAGATCGGTCTTTAACAGGGCACTCAACTCTTCGAAACCCTGCGCGATCTTTAACTTTTATAAGATATGCCAACTCATAGACTTGGCACTGCTTAGCCCATTGATTCACCTGGTAAATCAATGACCGGCTTATTTATTGCCTCCTGAATTTCAGGTAAAAAAATCCCCAATAGCATTCAATGCACATGAGGTTATTTTTCCACTTCGTGTCTGCGGCTGCAGGAGCAGGTCTTGGGTGACGTGCTGCAAGATCAGAGGCCCAGGATCCTGGAATGTTCATTTTTTGAGCATCCCACCGACAAACGGCGGCTATTGTGAACGCCCCACACGCCGGTACTAACTCATCAACTTCCCTGTCAGCCCCATGATAACTGGGCTGGTGAATTACAGAGGCTTCCACTGATATCTATTGGATCCATTAGTTGTTGCGCAACTTACGAACAATGCAATAGCGAGCAGCTCGCACTTAGGACCTGCCCCACTGAAACAGTCATACTTTTAGCAGTCCACTCGCCGAGCAAGGGATGACAACAGGTGCCTCCTGTCCGTCTACACCAACCGTTCAATCTTCTGATGCTGCCAGACCATTTTGTAATACGCCGTCTGCAATACCAGCATCCCCAAATACGCCACCGGAAACGCCATCCACACCCCCTGCAACCCGAAGTGCCCGTCCAGCACATACGCCACCGGCAACTGCACCCCGACCACACAAATAATCGAAATCGCCATTGGCACCAGCACCGACCCGCTCGCGCGCATGATACCGCCGACAATCGCCTGAAAGCCGAACACCAACAAACTCCAGAGCATGATGTGCAACAGATGTTCCGCCTTCGCCCGGGTGGAATCATCCGTAAGGAACAACCCCAGCAACCAGTGCGACAACAGATAACCCAACACCACCAAGCTACCGGTCAGGCACACGTTGATCAAAAGCCCCGTACGCAGAATCGGTCCCATGCGCTCAAGACGCCCTGCCCCAATCGCCTGAGCACCAAGGATCGATGCCGTGATCGCAATCGACAGCGCTGGGAACTGCACATAATTCACGATCTGCGTCACCGCGCCGTACGCCGCCGTCGCTTGCGAACCGTGCTGATTCACCAGCGCCAGAATCACCAACTCCGATACCGACAACACCACCATCTGCAACCCGGTCGGCAACCCAATGCGCAACACCTTGCCGAGAATCGACAGATCCAACCGCATCGCCGCAAACATTTCCCGATCCGGCGCCAACGGGTGCCCTTTGCGAATCAACCGCCACGCCAACCACCCCATCGCCGACAAGTTGCCCGCCAACCCCGCATACGCCGCACTCTGAATCCCCATCATCGGCAACCCGAACCAACCCCGAATCAACGCTGGCGTCAGCGCCAACCCGATACACGTCGACACCACCAAGGCAATCAACGGCGAAACCGTATCGCTCACCCCGCGTAGCAGTTGAGTGAAGAGCACGTAGACCAGGAGGGACGGCATGATCCACATCATCACCTGGGCGTAGGACACGGCGTCGTCGATAACGTCTGCCGGGGTGCCCAAGCCTTGTAAGGCTGGCCTTGCGAATACGCTGCCCAGTACTGCTGCTGTCAGGCCGATCATTGCGCCTAGCAATAAAGTTGTGCCGGCGATGGTTTTCACCAGGTGCGGTTCACGCGCGCCCCAGGCTTGGCCGATCAACACCCCGGCACCCGCGCCGAGGCCGATGACCAGGGCGATGAAGAAGAAGACGATGGGGAACATGCCGGACACGGCAGCCAGCGCTTGGGTGCCGAGCATTTGGCCGATATAGATGCTGTTGATGGTGCCCGACATGGATTGGAGGAAATTGGAAAGAACCATGGGAGCCAGGAAAAGAAGGTAGGTTTTCCAGAGAGCGGCTTGGGCGGCGGGGGTTTGCATTGAGGGTCCGTCTCGAGGTGGGCTCGTGTTGTGGAAATTCTACGCTAGGGGACTGGGCACCACCCGATTCGATTTCGCCGATCTGGACAGCATGAGTAGTGTCCGTTTTCGGCAATTAGAAGTTTTCCGAAAAGGATTCTGGCATTCACACCACCGCCCTCAGTCTCAGCTAAGTTTCTCTGCGTATCTTCTTCTCTACGCAAGTTCAGCGCAGATCAGGAGAGGCTACTCGCACATGAATCACATAAAAGCCGGATGGCTCAATAAAGTGCCCGAAGTGATGCTGTCTTTCTGGGTGATCAAAATTCTGTCAACGACCGTGGGTGAAACCGGTGCTGACTTCCTGGCAGTAGATGCAGGTTTCGGCGCGGGCTGGACCAGCATTGGTATGGCGCTATTACTGGCGTGCGCACTGTTTTTTCAGATGCGCAAAACAGCCTACTCGCCCTGGATTTACTGGTTGACCGTGGTGCTGGTGAGCATTGTTGGCACGCAGATCACCGACATCATGACCGACATGCTCGACATCAGTCTGTACGTCAGCACCGCAGTCTTCTCGGCCCTGTTGGCAATCAATTTTCTGCTCTGGTACCGATCGGAGCACAACCTGTCGATCCGCGAAATCGACACGCCACGGCGCGAATTATTTTACTGGTCCACCGTACTCTGCAGCTTTGCCCTGGGCACCGCCGCCGGGGATCTGGCCACTGAAGCGCTGGGGCTGGGATTCACCGTCGGTTCGGTGATATTCGGCGCACTGATTGCCGCGACGCTGCTGGCCTGGCGCCTGGGAGCCAATGTGGTATTGACGTTCTGGGTGGCCTACATCCTCACTCGCCCGTTTGGAGCCTCCCTCGGCGACTTGCTGACCCAGGCCAAGACCTATGGTGGCTTGGGCATGGGCGCCGCCTGGACCAGCGCCATCTTCCTGACCGTCATCGTGCTGTTGGTGGCGGTCGCGCAAGTCAGCATCGGCAACCGTAAAACCCTCGCTCAATAACCGTTCAGACACCTATCAAAGGAATCATCATGCGCTCCGTTCAAATGGCTCTTCGCCACGTAGCGATCATCTCGTCTTTGGTGCTGCTCGGCAGCATGGCCGGCTGCTCGAAACCTGCTGACAAACCCGGCGCCGGCACAGCAATTACCACATTGAGCGCGCCTGCTCAGTCTGGCTCAAAGCTGGGTGATCTGGGCGAGTTCCGGGCAATCGCCGCCGACGTTACCGCACTCGTCGAGAAAAACGACCTGCCCGCTGCCAAGACTCGCATCAAGGATCTGGAAACCTCTTGGGATTCCGCCGAAGCCGGCATCAAACCCCGCGCGGCCGCCGACTGGCATGTACTGGACAAAGGCATAGATCGTGCGCTCAATGCGCTTCGAGCGAGTTCAGCCAAGCAAAACGAATGCAAGGCGACAATGGATGATTTGCTCAAAGCCTTCGATTCGATGAAAGGCAAACCGTAAGCATGCACGGAGCCGGCGGCGGACAAACGCCGATTCAGGTGCTTCAATACAGGCGCGATGGTTGTGACCGTCGCGCCTTTTTCTATCGGAGCGTGCATGCGAATTCTACTGGTCGAAGATGACCTGATGATTGGTGAGGCCATCGAGGGTGCGCTCAACGATGCGAGCTACGCCACCGACTGGGTGAAAAACGGCCTCACCGCCCTGGCGGCTCTGGACACCCAGACCTATGACCTGGTGCTGCTTGACCTCGGCCTTCCCGGCAAAGACGGGCTTGATGTGCTGGATGTCATTCGCGCTCGTAACAACCCTGTTCCATTGATCGTTATCACCGCACGCGATGCCCTCGACGATCGCTTGCGTGGCCTCGATGGCGGCGCTGACGACTTCTTGCTCAAACCCTTCCCGATGGCCGAGTTGCTGGCGCGCATGCGCGCTGTATTGCGCCGACGCGGCGGTAACGCTCAATCGGTGCTGGATAACGCAGAGGTATCGTTAAATCTCGTCTCTAAGCAGGCCACCACCGCCGAAATAACCGACGCCCAACTCACCAATCGAGAATTCGCCCTTTTGCAGGCGCTCTTGATAAGACCTGGCGCCATTCTGTCGCGTAGCGAACTTGAAGACCGCATTTATGGCTGGGGCAATGAAGTGGAAAGTAATGCAGTGGAGTTTCTGATCCACGCATTGCGACGAAAGCTGGGAAACCATGTCATAAAAAACGTTAGGGGTATGGGATGGATGGTTTCAAAAGGCGCTTGAGGGACTCGGTACAGTTACGGCTTTCTATAACACTGTCGCTAGCCATTCTGATCGTCGCATTACTGGCCGGTGTGTTCGCTTTCGTCTCCGCATTCGATGAGGCGCACGAAATGCAGGACGACGCCCTGCGTCAGGTAGCAGCACTGTTTGATCGACAACAAATGACGCTGCAGTATCCCAGTGGAGAACAGATCGTTGGCGACGACGAAGACTCTAGGGTCATCGTGCAATACCTGGCCGATAGCGAGCATGCGACCGGCAATAACGACGCGGCCATACCCTTACCCTTTCCCGTGACGCTGGCCGATGGTTTATCGACGTTGACGATCACTGGCGAAAAGTTTCGAGTCTTGGTCAGAACGACGACAGAAGGCAGGCGTATCGTGGTTGCTCAAGAAGCAGACGTCCGCGATAAGGGCGCGCGCGAAAGCGCCTGGCGCAGTCTTTTGCCCTTCTTCATTCTCCTTCCGGTGCTGCTCCTGGTGGTGGGTGATTTGGTACGCAAGATGTTCCGTCCGATTGCCACGCTTTCGGCCGAAATCGATCAGCGCGACAAGCAGGCTTTGCATCCTATTAACGAGAGTCACCTGCCGGTAGAGATCCGGCCTTTCGTCGTGGCTATCAATCGATTGCTCAAGCGCGTCGAGCAGGCCATGGAAGCACAACGTCGGTTCATTGCTGACGCAGCCCATGAATTACGATCTCCAATGACGGCTCTATCACTGCAAGCGGATCGATTGAAGTCTACGCAGATGTCAGCCGACGCCCAAGAACGCTTTTTGCCATTGGCTCAGGGGATCGAGCGCAGCCGAAAACTGATCGAACAACTGCTGGCCTTGGCAGCCGCACAATCGATTACCGAGCGGCCACATACATCAGTGTCCATACATGAGCTTTTTCGGCGGGTACTGGAGGACTTGCTGCCATTGGCAGAGCATAAGGACATTGATATTGGTGTTGAAAGTCTCCTGGATGTTCAAGTCATCATCAACGAGATGGACTTGTTCATCCTCCTCAAGAACCTGGTCGACAATGCAATTCGCTATACCCCTCCTGGAGGCCGTGTCGACCTTAAGGTCGGATTGGATCGGGACACAGTCATTATCGAGATCAAGGATTCGGGGCCGGGCATCAGCGTTGCAGAACAATCTCTAGTGTTTGACCCGTTTTACCGCAGCTTAGGAACCGACGAAACGGGTTCCGGGCTGGGTTTATCGATCGTCACAGCGATCGCAGATCGTACTGGAGCACGTATCCAATTGAGCTTTTCAGATGAAGTGAAGCAGGTCGGGCTACGTGTTTCTGTCTGGCTAAAAAGGCATGAGTTCTAGCACTACTCATACGTTCAGTAGCCTGCATAACCGACACGACATATTGATGACCTCAAGTTACTCATACATCTGGCAAGCCCTGTATGAGCTGAAGACTCTTAAAGCAGTGAAGCAGCACCTCGCCTCGGTACTAACCGGATATTGACCTTCCAAAACTGCTGCTCTTGGCCGATGTCTGCCTGTCGCCAAGGGCTGCAATCGGCCCAGAGTGTGTAAAAACGCTTTCGCGAACCCTTGCTATGATTTCTGAGGACTTCATCGTAAGGATCGCCCATGAAGCGCTTCATCCAAGGTGAACATCGGGGCCAAAGTACATTGCTCCCAAAAGCCTCGACGATTACGTGACCGATACCAACCCGGTGCGTGTAGTCGATGTCTTCGTCGACGAACTCGACCTGGTCACTTCGGAGAAAATCTCGTCGCCATCGACGGCAGCCAATTCAAAGCTGTCAACAATCGTGACCGCAATTTCACCAGCGCCAAACTGAAGCGGCGAATGGAGGAAATTGAATCGAGCATCAATCGTTATCTGACGGCACTCGATGCTGCTGATCGGGAAGAGCCCAAGTCCGCAGAGCACAAGGCTGGGGGGCTGGAAGAGAAAATTGCCAAGCTGAAGAAACAAATGAAGGAGATTCAGGCGATTGAAATCCAGCTCAACGACTCGCCGGACAAACAGGTCTCACTGACCGATCCAGACGCCCGCTCCATGATGACGCGCGGCACTGGAATCGTCGGCTACAACGTGCAGACAGCGGTGGATACCCAGCACCATTTGATCGTTGCGCATGAGGTCACCAACGTGGGCTCCGACCGCTATCAACTCAGCTCGATGGCCAAGCAGGCCCGCGAGGCCATGGGCTTGGAAACGCTGTCGGTAGTGGCTGACCGAGGGTACTTTAAAAGCGAAGAAATCCTGGCCCGTCACGATGCAGATATCACCGCCTACGTGCCGAAGCCAATGACATCCGGAGCCAAAGCGGACGGGCGCTTCAATAACGATGTCTTCATCTATGACGCGGCAAAAAAACGAATACATTTGCCCGGCTGGCGAGGCGCTGATTTGGCGCTATTCCTATGTTGAAAAAGGCCTGAAGTTACACCGTTACTGGCGTTCGAAATGCCGGGGCTGCGCAATGAAACCGCAGTGCACACCGAGCACGGAACGGCGAGTTCGACGCTGGGAGCATGAAGCCGTACTGGAGGAAATGCAGGATAGGCTGAGCAACGCGCCGGACATGATGCGGATCCGAAAACGGACTGTTGAGCATCCCTCCGGGACGCTCAAGCAATGGATGGGCGCGACACACTTCCTGACCCGAAAACTTAACGGGGTGAGTGCAGAGATGAGCCTGAATGTGCTCGCCTACAACCTGAAAAGGGTCATGAAAATCATCGGCGCCACTGACTTGATGAACGCGTTAACGGCGTAAAAACCGGTCTTTGTTACCCCATCCAAAGGACTTTAAGAGGCTGTTGAGCCGTTTTAACTGTTCCAGGAAACGTCATGGCCATGATCAGTGAGTGAAACGTGAGCCGGGCCTCTTAGCGTCGACAGAGAAAACCCAATTCGGCGTTTTTACACACTCTGGGCCGGAAGCGGACGTCGGTCCGCCCACTACTCTCCTTTGCGCCCCCTTCACGCTCACGCCTGATCCATAGCCTCGACCACGCCCTTATCCTCACCCAGGAACCCGCCGCTTTGATGCTGCCACAGCCGCGCATAGACGCCGTTCTTTTCGAGCAATTGGGTGTGGGTGCCCTGTTCAATGATGCGTCCGTCATCCATGACGACGAGCCGGTCCATCGCCGCAATCGTGGACAGCCGATGGGCGATGGCGATCACGGTCTTGCCCTGCATCATGTGATCGAGGCTTTCCTGGATGGCCACTTCAACTTCCGAGTCCAGCGCGCTGGTGGCCTCGTCAAGAAGCAGGATCGGAGCGTTCTTGAGCATCACCCGGGCAATCGCGACGCGTTGGCGCTGGCCGCCCGACAGTTTGATGCCGCGCTCACCCACAAGGGTGTCGTAGCCGGTATGGCCTTGTCGGTCGCTCAGTTGGCTTATGAACTCATCAGCCTGGGCTGACGCTGCGGCACTGCGGATTTGCGCGTCGGTCGCATCGGGACGGCCGTAGGCGATGTTGTCGCGAATGGAACGGTGCAGCAGCGAGGTATCCTGCGTGACCATGCCGATGGCGCCGCGCAGGCTTTCTTGCGTCACTTTTGCGATGTTTTGGCCGTCGATGCTAATCACCCCACTGTCGACGTCATAGAAGCGCAGCAGCAGGTTGATCAACGTGGATTTGCCAGCACCGGAGTGGCCAACCAGGCCGATTTTTTCGCCCGGGCGGATGCTCAAGCTCAGACCATCGAACACTTGGCGTTCGCCATTGTAGTTGAAGATCACATTTTCGAAGGTTACCGCGCCGCCGGAGGTCACTAGCGCTCCCGAACCAGGGGCATCCTGCACCTTGGCGCCCATGGTCAGCGTCGCCATGCCATCCTGTACCGTGCCGATGCTCTCGAACAGCGAGGTCATTTGCCACATGATCCAGTGCGACATGCCATTGATACGCAACGCCATAGCGGTGATTGCCGCCACGGCACCTGCACCCACCTCACCCTGATGCCACAGCCACAGCGCATAACCACCTGCGGCCATGATCAACGCCACCACCAATGCCTGGTTGACGATCTCGAATTGGCTGACCAGGCGCATCTGGCGAAAGCCGGTTTGCTTGAAATCCTCCATCGCTGCACGCGCGAAGTGCGCTTCACGATTGGAGTGGGAGAACAGCTTCACCGTAGTGATGTTGGTGTAGGCGTCTGAGATACGGCCGGTCATCATCGACCGCGCATTAGCCTGTTCCTGCCCGACTTTCCCCAAGCGAGGCACGAAGTACAGCATGGCAAGCCCGAACAACACCACCCAGCCAACAAAAGGCAGCATCAGTTTCAGTGCGAAGCCGCCGGCCAGTGCGATGATTGCGATGAAATACACCCCAATCCCGGGGGCGATCTCGATAAGGGTGAATAGCACGTCGCGCACGGCTAGCGCAGTCTGCATCACCTTGGTAGTGACCCGACCGGAAAACTCATCGGAAAAAAACGAAAGGCTTTGCCTCAGCATCAGGCGATGGAAGTCCCAGCGCAGCCGCAACGGCAGATTGATCGCCAATATCTGGTGCTGCACCATGGTGCGCAACGCCACTAGCCCGACGCTGGTCACCATTACGATGCCCATACCCCACAACACACGACTTTCCTGCGCTGCGGCCTCACCGCCTGCCTGCCAAGTCGAGAGCAAGTCCACGATCTGCCCGAGGAAGGAAAACAACCAGGCTTCGTAAATCGACACACCGGCACTGAGCAGTGCAAACAAAAGGATGTAACCACGGGCGCCCCGCGTGCAAGCCCACAGGAACCGGGCCAGGCCATCGGGTGGTGGTGGTACCTCGTCGGGAGGAAAGGGGTCGAGCTTTCGTTCAAATGCACGAAGCATGGGGGTCTCCGAAACGATCAAGTTAAGGGTATTCTGCCATTGAACCGTTGCGTTGAGGATTTGGCGAAGTTAAAGGTCCGGTCGTCTAAAAAGGAGACTCCGAGGACCACCGCACATGTTTTCATCGCCACCCGTCTGGATCGCTTCATCGCCGACAAAGATGCGATCGTAATAGGGCGGGGAAGCGACGAGAAAGTGCTGACCTTCGACAGCAATCATTCAACGCGTCTACAAAAACAGGGTCGATTCAGCCGGATGCGTTTTTTGATTTCAAACCCTGTCGAAGGGCAATAGATTACTTATTGAACATTTCGCAAAAAAGCGTAACATCAGCGACCATGATACTCGACCAGCTCAAAGCCCTGGGCAATGACACTCGCATGCAAATGATGGAGTGGCTCAAAGACCCTCTCAGTAATTTCCCACCTCAGGATCATGGCGATCCTGCGATAGGCGTGTGCGTAACCCATTTGCAGCACAAGGCCGGGCTCTCACCTTCTACCGCGTCTGCACACCTAGCTATCTTGCAACGTGCAGGCTTCGTGCTAACCACCCGCATCGGAAAATGGACTTACTACCGGCGCAATGAGCAGGCAATTGATGACTTTGCGGCCAGATTGATCATCGAATTGTAATTTTTAAATTTTCATTTCGTTATTTCGCGTAATTAGAAAATATGAGGAACCCCCTATGAGCAGCAAAACTATCTTCGTTCAACCCGGCGGCGGCTATGAAAAGGTTGTGCTTGGCAGCAGCGAAGTCCAAGCCGCCGCGCGTGGCGAAATCACCGTACGCCTTCACGCCAACTCGCTCAACTACCACGATTTCGCGGTGGTCAGCGGTATGTGGGGCCCTAGCGAAAAACGCATCCCCATGGCCGATGGTGCAGGTGAAGTCATTGCTGTCGGCCCAGATGTCACTGAATTCAAGGTGGGTGACTCGGTCGTCAGCACCTTCTTCCCGGAGTGGATCGACGGTGCGCCACTGGTTGAAGGCTTTGTAAGCGTGCCAGGTGATGGCATTGACGGCTACGCTCGTGAGCAAGTGACGGCCAAAGCCACATCGTTCACCCTCGCGCCTACTGGCTACAGCCATGCCGAAGCGTCGACGCTTACCACCGCTGGCCTTACTGCATGGCGCGCGTTGATGGCCGATGACTCACTCAAGCCGGGCGACACCGTGCTCGTTCAAGGCACTGGTGGCGTTTCAATTTTCGCCCTGCAGTTCGCAAAAATGGCCGGTGCTACCGTCATTGCTACCTCTTCCAGCGACGAAAAACTTGAACGTCTGACAGCGCTAGGCGCTGATCATGTGATCAATTACCGCAAAGACCTTAACTGGGGCGAAACTGCACGCGCTCTAACGGGTGGCCGTGGTGTTGACCACATCATCGAAGTCGGCGGCCCTGCGACGCTTGAGCAATCGATGATTGCAATTCGGGTCGCTGGTCACATCTCCGTCATCGGGATATTGAGTGGCGTAAGCGGTGCAATGAATTTTGTACCGGCACTGATCAAGCAAGTGCGACTGCAAGGTGTATTGGTGGGTAGCCGCAGCCAACAGCAAGACATGATCCGCGCCATCAATGCTAATGGCATGCGCCCGATTATTGATCGTCATTTCCCTTTGAGCGAGATTGTCGAAGCGTTCAAGTATCAGGAAACCAACCAGCATTTCGGCAAAATTTGCCTGGATATCTAAGCACACATGAATGGGCATGATCCGTATGCCTCTTTCAAGGATGTGCTGACACGGCTGCCGACGCAGCGGACGAGAGAAATTGGCCCATTACTGCCTGTCGCCACCGGCAGTTATGGGTCGATTTCTGTCTGTCGCGAAGGACTGCAATCGACCCAGTGCAGACGTTCGCTAAGCTGCAGGGTGGATAAGCATTTGCAACGATTCCGACCCGCTGTCGGAAGCGGGCAGACTGCTTTGAGGCATAGGCGAGTACGCGAAGCTTTAATTGATCGGGTGCGGCCTCTATGGGCTTCGCTGTTACTCCCTGGTGAATTGCCGCTCGACGTATCGAGCGAAGCGGTTAAGGACGATTTGCCATTCCTTGCGCTGCTGATCTTCCGGCTGCGTTGATTCGGCGTCGAAGGTCTGACGAATCGTGACGCCCTTGTCGGATTCGACAAAATCTAATCGAACCACTCGACCGTCGTCATCTCGAAATTCAATCAGTCGGTTTGGCGCTATCTGGGTGTAGGTGGCCGCGAAGTCGAATCCCGGAGTCCCGTCGTTGGCTTCAATGCGCAACAACAGCTTCCCGCCAACCTTCAGATCATTCGATGCCCTAGTGGTGTGCCAATCATCAGAGGCGTCCCATTGCACGATATCCTCGGGATTATTAAAAGCTTGCCAAGTATCAGCGATGGGAGCGGCAACACTCGATTCAATGCTGATTTTCATAAAGTCACGACCATTCCTACAGTTCAGCGTATGGAAGCACTGAATGACGATTGAATCCATCGGTGAAGCAAAACATCAATGGCTTGCCATTGCTGGGTCTTCTCAACACGGTCATCGAGGTATTTGAGGATGTTGTCTACCACCGGGAACTGTTTACCACAGATGCCTCTGCTCCCGGCTTGGTGTTAAATAGAGCGCGAAAAGCAGCGCAACGAGAACACCGATGAATACCTTTTTTGAGAGCAGTGATGTCCCTGAGCCCAACATTCAGCGCGATGGAAACATCCATCGCGTCGCCCATCAGCAGACGGTGGTAACAGCATGATTGAGGTCACCGAAGTTTCCATTGCCGAACTGCGTGCTGCGCTCGAGTCTGGTCGGACCACTGCGGTTGGTCTGGTCCTGGCCTATCTCGCCAGAATCGATGCCTACGACGGCGCCAACACGCCCACCGCTCTCAACGCGGTAGTGGTTCGAAACCCCGAGGCGCTGAACGAGGCACAGGCGTCCGATACTCGTCGGGCCAAGGGCGAGACCCTGGGTCCGCTCGATGGCATTCCCTATACGGCCAAAGACAGTTATCTGGTGAAGGGGCTCACCGCCGCCTCGGGAAGTCCGGCCTTCGCGAACCTGATTGCTTATCGCGATGCGTTCACGATCGAACGGCTTCGCGCGGCTGGCGCGATCTGCCTGGGCAAAACCAACATGCCGCCCATGGCAAACGGCGGCATGCAGCGCGGGGTCTATGGCCGTGCGCAGAGCGCGTACAACGCTGACTATCTCACCGCGCCCTTCGCCTCGGGTTCATCAAACGGCGCCGGTACTGCAACTGCCGCCAGCTTCGCGGCATTCGGCCTCGCGGAAGAAACCTGGTCGAGCGGACGCGGCCCTGCATCGAACAATGGTCTGTGTGCCTACACACCTTCGCGCGGGGTGATTTCGGTGCGCGGCAACTGGCCGTTGACGCCGACGATGGACGTTGTCGTGCCGTTTGCCAGAACCATGTCCGACCTGTTCGAAGTGCTCGACGTGGTGGTGGCGGATGATCCCGACACCCGTGGCGATCTGTGGCGGATGCAACCCTGGGTGCCGATTCCGAGTGTCGCTTCGGTGCGCCCCGCTTCCTATGCCGAATTGGCGGTGAAGTCCGATGCACTGGCAGGAAAGCGCTTGGGTGTTCCGCGCATGTACATCAACGCGGATCCCGAAGCAGGCACGAGCGATGCACCTGGCATCGGTGGTCCGACAGGGCAGCGAATCATCACCCGTCCTTGCGTGATCGGGCTGTGGGAAGAGGCTCGTAAAGCACTCGAAGCCGCGGGTGCGGAAGTGATCGAAGTCGATTTCCCGATGGTCTCCAATTGCGAGGGTGATCGTCCCGGTACGCCGACCGTGTTTACGCGGGGCATGGTGTCCAAAGAGTTCCTGCACCATGAGTTGTGGGACCTGTCGGCCTGGGCGTTCGATGATTTTCTGCGGGCCAATGGCGATCCCAAGTTAAACCGCTTGGCCGATGTCAACGGACCGCTGATTTTCCCCCACGACCCGGGCACGCTCCCCAACCGGGAGGACGACCTGGCCGCCGGCATGGACGAGTACGTGAAGATGGCCGAGCGCGGCATCACACCGTGGGACCAGATCACCACACTGCCTGACGGGCTGCGCGGACTTGAGCAGACGCGTCGAATCGATCTTGAAGACTGGATGGATCGGCTGGGGCTCGATGCGGTGCTATTCCCGACGGTTGCCGATGTGGGTCCGGCGAATGCCGATGTCGATCCGAAGTCTGCGGATATCGCGTGGAGTAACGGCATCTGGGTCGCCAACGGCAACCTCGCCATCCGGCACCTGGGCGTCCCCACGGTCACCGTGCCGATGGGCGTCATGGCGGACATCGGCATGCCCGTCGGGCTGACATTTGCCGGTCGTGCCTATGACGATTCGACGCTGTTGCGCCTGGCTTCGGCGTTCGAGTCGATCGGGACGAAACGATTGATCCCGCCTCGCACCCCACCCTTGCCAGTTGGCCAACAATAGAAAGGGCGGAATTGGGGCGTTACACGCTCCAATCCCTTCCACTGGTTGACCGTCGTCCCGGCGTTCAGCGCCAACGTCGACGGAACAGTGCCAACGAGCGTTTTTCGAGGAAACGCGACGGCCATTCCATGACCCGTCTGGTGGGGATCTTGCGGGCGATGTCCACAAAGGGCGTGACGATCAGACTATAGAGCGTCAGGTAACGGTCGTGGTCCTGCTTGCCAGTACCGAACTGAATAGGCTCGGGCGTCGAGTGCGTGACGTAGAGCGTACCGAACATCCAGTCCCAGAGTGACAGGTTGGTACCGAAATTCTTGTTGAAGTGTCGGGGCGCGTCACTGTGGTGAATCTGGTGCTGCGCCGGGCTGTTCAGTACATGCTCGACCACGGGGCCGAAAGAAAGCCAGACATGGCTGTGACGCAGGTTGGCCGCCAAGGCATTGAGGATCAAGACCATATACGTAACGCCGAACAAGGTGTACCGGCTGATCTCCCCGCCACAGGCGTACCAGAAGACACCGGCAAAGGCGCCGAGGCAGACCGTGTCAGTCAGCTTTTCGACCATTTTTTCCATAAAGTGAATCCGGCTTGCCGTCGCCGGCACCAGGACGGGCGCGGAATGATGTACTTTGTGGAACGCCCACAGATACCGGGAATGAAAGGCGCGATGGCCCCAGTAATGGGTGAAATCTTGCACCAGAAACACGCCCAGCCCGTAGAGCAAGGAAAGTGAGAGGTTCTCCCCCACCTGCGCGCGCGCGCCCCAAAGATTGTTGAAAAATGAGATGTAGTCGCCGGAGCGCAGGACGTACGGATCGATCAGGCCAACAAGGGGCACCACCAGCGCGACCTTCAGGATGGCCCGCACGAAGTAGTACCGATAATCCAGCAACGCCGAGGGATGAAAGTGAACCCGGTGCCCGCCGATGAACTGCCAGAAAGAACATGCGTCGCTCAGCCCGCGATATTTTCTGAAGCGATACAGGCTGTAGGCGATGCTGTAGGACAAGCAGAGAAACACGATACTGAAGCGGCCGTTCATATCGAAAATGCCAAGAAACTGATCCGTGACAGGCTCGATCACCCACTTGATCAGGTGGTCATACAGAAACGCGAGTACACCCATGAACGGCTGCCCCTCCGTCAAAAAAGGGGGAATTGTAAATCAAATCAGAACCACCGGGTGCTCCGCGCCTGGCGAATGCCCTCGACAGTCGCAAAGTCCTACTGCGGCTGCAACGTCTGAAGGTACGCCAACAGGTTGTCGATTCTTTCCGGGGCGCTGAGCCCCCAGAAGATCCCGAATGAACCGCGTGCCGACTCTGCGACCTGATGGCAGCCGCCGCATATCCGCTTGAACAGTGTCGCACCCGCTTCAGCATCGCCAGCCGCTTGTGCTTGGGCGCTGAATAAACCTGCACTGAGCACCAGGGCGACCACTTTGTTTCTGACGACGAACCCGGCCCTTGCGCAGTGGTCCAACCCACTGATGGCATCGCGACTGATCAGAGGCCTTGGTCCTGGTTCATTCAAAAGCGAAGCTTTGCAATTCACACACATTAGGGTGCGCCGGATAACGTTCAGTAGGTTCGGATCCTGTCTGGTGCAGGTGCTGACTGCTGCTTCCATCCCCTGCTCCCTTATCGGAGTAAGAAAATGACTCAGTCAATGCGCTACTTCCTATCGATCTTCCTCGCGGTAACCTCGTTGGCATCAGCGAGCCTGCTGAACAATGCAGGTGCGGCAACTGCCGAGGATCTGAATGCCGACTCCCGGCAAGCGTTGCAAACGCTTTACAAGGCCACTCCATTTGCCGAAACCATTTCGCACAATGCCAAAGCGGTGCTGGTCTTCCCGAACATCATTAAGGCTGGCCTTGTGTTTGGTGGCAGCTATGGCGAAGGCGTGCTGATGAAGGGCTCGAAAGTGGAGAGTTATTACAACTCCGTAACGGGGTCATGGGGGCTGCAGGCAGGCGCCCAATCGTACGGTTATGCGTTGTTCCTGATGACTGACAACGCCGTGAAATATGTTCGTGAGACCAAGGGTTGGGAAGTCGGCGTGGGACCAACCGTAGTCGTGGTTGACGAAGGGGTCTCGAAGAACCTGTCGAGTTCAACACTCAAGGACGATGCCTACGCGTTCATCTTCGACCAACAAGGGTTAATGGCCGGAGTCAGCATCGAGGGAACCAAGATTTCCCTGATCAAGCGCTGAAACCCGTCCATCAAGGCGCCTTGCGTAGTCCGCAAGACGCCCGGACAGAGCGTTATCACCATCCTCGCCAAGAGGAGGCCTAATGAATCTTCTAACCCGATGTAAGGGTGCATGTAGTGCTCTGGTGCTATGCGTGGCTGTGCTCCTGACATTTGTGATTGGCTCCAGTGCTTTGCCGAGGATAGTGCCCGACATGGCTCGCGCGCCCTCTGCGCCAGTGCAACTCGACGGGATACACGGACCTCTGTCAGCCGAGCGCAGCAAAGCCATTCTCGACCGACTCAAGTCCACGGGCGCAGAGACCAACATCTTCGATGTGCACCTCGCCATCGAAGAATCCGTTGCCGGTAGCCCGCTGACGGAAGGAAACAAGGTCGACTTGCTGCAGGACGGCCCCAGCACCTACCAGTCGATGATCAAAGCCATTGAGGCTGCGCGCGATCACATCAACATGGAGACCTACATCCTCGACGACGATGAAGTCGGCCAGCGTTTCGCCGCCGCACTGATCGCTCAGCAACGCAAAGGCGTACAGGTCAATCTGATCCGTGACAGCGTTGGAACCCTTGGAACACCCTCAGCATTTTTCTCTCGATTGACCGAAGCGGGCATCAAAGTGCTGGAGTACAACCCCATCAACCCGATGACGGCCAAAGCGGGCTGGGACGTGAACCAGCGCGACCACCGAAAACTGCTGATAGTGGACGGTCGTATTGCTTTTCTCGGCGGGATCAACATCAGCAGCGTCTATTCGGGGGGCTCGTTCAGCGATCACTCAAAGACTCGCTCCAATGGTGATTTGCCCTGGCGCGATACCGACTTGCGCATCGAGGGGCCTGTGGTTGCGGACCTGCAGAAGCTGTTCATCGGAACCTGGACGGCCCAGAAAGGTGAACCCCTCGCGCCTCGCCACTACTTTCCGCCCCAGGAGCGCAAAGGCACCGAGGTGATTCGCGCCATCGGCAGCTCGCCAGACGAGCCGTTCAGCCTGATCTATGCCACGCTGATTTCGGCGCTGCATAGCGCGCAGACCGAGATATGGCTGACTAACGCCTACTTCGTGCCCGATCCGCAGTTGCTGGCAGCACTCAAGGAGGCGGCAGCACGTGGCGTCGACGTCAAACTGGTGCTGCCCAGCAGCACAGATTCGTGGCTGGTGTTCCATGCCGGACGCGCCCACTACAGCGAACTGCTGGAAGCCAACGTCAAACTTTACGAACGCCGTGACGCGCTACTCCACGTCAAGACTGCCGTCATCGATGGTGTGTGGTCGAGTGTCGGCTCCACTAACCTCGACTGGCGCAGCTTTCTGCACAACGATGAAGTCAACGTCGTTGTGCTGGGCACCGGGTTTGGAAAAAAGATGCAGGCGGCATTCATGGCTGATCTGGCCAAGTCGAATGAAATCAAGCTGGAAAAGTGGCAGCGTCGCTCGCTCGCGTTGAGAGCCAAGGAGCAGATGGGGCGACTCTGGGAATACTGGCTATAGTCGAGTGGCGCGTCGTGAATGAGCAACGGAGCTGTGTGCGTTTTGCAATGGAGTGGCGCGTAAAGGTGCAGTACCTTGTGTTTGTAACGCCCACGTTCCGCAATCCATTCAGGTTGAGAGGTGAAACTCATGAACAACATCATCTACATCGTCGGGGTTGTTGTGATTGTCGTGGTTATCTTGTCGTTTCTCGGGTTTGCATAGAGTCCACGCCCGTCTCGTAATGGCAAGGCTGTACCCCTGCGCTAAAAAATCGCCTCTGTGAGTAAGGTAATTCAGGGGCCTGCCGATAACGACAAAGCGTCGCGCTCGATTGCCGGCGCTTCATGGACCAGAAAGCATTGGCAGGGACTTTACATGCGTCACCTCAGACACCTTACTTCCCCTCTGAATCAGCAAAAGATTGCTGGCGTCACCTTCCATTTAGATCCATCTGATCAGAACGAACTGGTAACGGTGCTTCAGCGTTTTTTTGCCAAGCCGGATCAACATGCTTTGCTGGATATTCCCGAGGAAACCCGCAGCGTGTTCCTGCTCGAAGGTGAGCGTAAATGGGTGTTGAAACACAACCGCCTGACCCACTGGAAAAAGCAGCTGCAGAATTTCCTGGGCCTCAAGCGTGTGTTCGGTCTGCATGACCTGACCAACGAATTCATCAACCTGTCCGTTGTGTCTGCCAAGTCAGAATCATCGCCCCGAGTGGCTGCATTCGGCCACGTCGGGCGTTTTCCGTTTCTCAAGGAAGAGTATTTGCTGGTCAATTTTTTCGACAACCATTGCAGCGTCGATGAACGACTGATCACCCAACCCGAACAGGCGCAAACGCTGCTGTTGGACATTTTCCAACTGTTTGGAGGGACGCTGGTCGAGGGGTTTGTTCACATGGACCCGCACCCCAAGAACATCTTGATTGGCCCTGATGGCAGGCTGCGCCTGATCGATTTCGAATGCTGCGCGCATTCGGTGCTCGATCACGACTTCAGCCTCGGCTTTCTGCTGGGTTATTTCTATCGCTTCTGGTTCAACACGTTCATATCGGTTGAACACTACAACGCGTGCTGTGAACGCTACCTGAAAAATCAGCATCCAGAATTGAACCGTGAGGTTTTCCAAGCGGTGTACGAGCGCTTTCGGGACCGTGATGTTTCCCGTAGCACGCGTTACCGCATCCTCACCTGCCCCAAGGCCCAAGCTGCATTCCTGCACGAGTTGATGTAACCGGCAGCGGTTGGTTCAGCCTTGTTTCAAATCGAGGCAGTAGGTGTAGTAACCCGTATCGCGCACATAGCCCAGGGATTCGTACAACCGTTGCGCGCCAGCATTGTCCGTGGCCGTTTCCAGCAACAGGCCTTTGGCGCCGGTCAACACTGCAAAGGCTCGCGCGGTGTTCATCAGCAACGTGCCGACCCCTTGCCCTCGGGCGGCGGGGGTTGTGAAGAGGTCGCCAAGCAGCCAGGTGCGGTGCGCGTCGATGGAGGAGAACGTCGGGAACAACTGGACGAAACCCAGCGCCTCGCCGCTGGGAGCCTGGGCGAAGAAAATCGCGGATTCGTCCCGGGCAATGCGCTCGGCGATGAAGTCGCACGACTGCGGCAGGTTCGATGGCTGGCCGTAGAAGCCTCGATAGGCGTCGAACAGGCTGGCGATTTTATCGACGTGGGATGCGTCGGCGCGCAGGGCCTGAATGTTCATGTTGATCGTCTCCTTGTGGATTGATTTGATGAGCGGAAAAAGGGACATGCCGATCCCGCGCATGTTCCAGCGGCCATAACGACCCGCCGGATCAGACAACGCCGGGATGTCATAGCGAGCGTTGTGGATGCCGCGACCTTGCCGAACACCACGCTCAAGTACAGCAGGGATGCCATTACACCGGCGCTGCCCGACCCGACGATGGCCGCCAGTGACGATCGCGGTGATTTACAGGTTCGCGCCGAGCCACAGAGTGAACTGGCTGTAGCGACTGCCATGACGCTCGGCCTTGGGGATGTAATCGATCGAACGTGTCTCGATCAGGGGACTTCGCTGCTGACTATCGTTGACCTTGGTCATTACGCTGTTTTCCTTTGAGGCACTTGTTTTTATGGTGTGGGCTCGAACGCTTAGAACGCCATGCTGGCACTGGCAACCACTGTGGCCGTGCACAAATCACCATAGCCGTACCAGCTCGTGCATTCGCTTTTCGACAGGTCAGTATCAATGTAGCTAAGGCCCCAGGTCACGCCCACGAAATCACGGGTCAACGTGGCTTCCCACTCGTTATAGGCATCACGGCTTTCGCCGCTGGCGGACCAGAAAGCCGGGTCTTTGACATCGTTGCGCCCCACGCGCAGGTCCAGGCCGATCTCGGCCGGCAATTCGATTTTGTAACTGAGGTAGGTGTAAAGGGTGTCCTGGTCCTCGCCAAAAAAGTTCGGCGAGTCTTTTGAGTAGTAAGCGCCGAGCTTCACGCCATAAACGTCAAGGACGGCGTAGACCTCACTCAGGTTGAATTGGCCCTCTTTTGGGTAGTCGTACTTGATGTACCCCAGATCGAGGCTGATGGCCTCCGTCGCCTGCCAGTAGTAGCCCGCGTAATACTCGAGTTCCTGTCGTGTCTTGAACTCGCCGCCGAAGTCGACACTCGAGGTCCAGGCGCCGACGTACAGGCCGCTGCTGTGCACCAGCGTGGCGCCGGCCTGAGCCGCCGGGTCACCCAAGGTTTGCGAAACGCCACGGGTGCGGTAGTCGCTGACGACTCCCAGGGTCATGTCCAGGTTGAAGTCATCGTTGAGTGTCAGTGCCTGGGTGGTCAGGGGTGCCAATACAAGCGTGGCAAGGGTCAATACTGAGCGTGCGTTCATACAAGTCTCTTATTTTTATGAAGGTGCGGGTTATTTCAGCCATGGCGATGCCGAGCCCCTCGTCATACGAGGAGCCAGGCATTTTTTGCGTGGTGCGGGTGAATGGAGGCTCAGGACGCGGGCGCGTACACCTCTTTGCCGGCGAAGAAGGTCTTCAGGACCTTGGTGTCGAACAGTTCGTCGTCGCTGACCTTGAAGACATCGCGGTCGAGGATGATCAGATCGGCCTGTTTGCCGGGTGTCAGCGAACCAATCTGCTGCTCCAGGCGCAAGGCCTTGGCAGCATTGATCGTGTAGGCGTAGAACAGGGTCTGGCGATCGATGCTCTCCTTGGCATTCAACACGCCCAATGGCCCTTTGCGCGTGCTGGCCTGAGCGATGGCGTTCCATGGGTTGGGGCTGGATACCGGCCAGTCACTGCCACCGGCGATGACCGCACCAGCGTTATGCAGGGACTTGGCGGGATACTGATATCCGTAAGCAAACGCGCTGATATACGGTTTGACGAGCTCGACGGTGTAACTCTCGCCCGTGGCCCACAGCAATTGCATGGAAGCGATCACGCCAAGTTGCTTGAAGCGCGCAAACTCTTTCGGGTTGACCAATTGCAGGTGGCTGATGCTATGAGCCACCGGTGTCGGGTTGAGTTGGCGCGCGTAGGCAAAACCATTGAGTGACTCACGCACCGCACGGTCGCCGACCGCATGCATGTGCACAATCCAGTCGCGCTTCTCCGCTGCCACGACCAACTCACCGAAATGCGCGGGGTCGATCAGCAGTTGACCGTTTTTATGGCTGTTCTTGAAGGGAGCGATCACCGCGGCGGTCTGCCCCGGAAACTCCAGAACGCCGTCAGCGAAGACCTTGATGCCAGGAAAACTCAGGTTGGGCACACCCTCGAATTTCTTCATCACCTTGGCCAGCACCTCCAGGTCGGCCGGTCGGCTTTTCGGGTTGGCCAACAGCAGCGCAGCGACGTGGGCATTGAGCTCGCCCTTCTCTGCCAGTTCACGGTAAAGCGGCAGCACGCCGTAACTCTGCTCGGTTGCCTTGAAATCAAACAACGAATCACCACTGCCGGCATTCGCCGCCGCGTCCATCCAGGCGGTGACACCGTATTGATTATTGACCCTCACCGCTTCGCGGGCGGCGTTCAACATGATTTCGTCGCTGGGCGCGGGGATCTGGCTGCGTACCTGGTCCCAGCGAGACTCGGCAAAATAACCATTGGGGGTGAAATCCGCGTCATGACCCACATAGCTGCGATCCTGTTCCGACAGGCCTTTTACCAGTGTCGCGTCTATTTTCAGACGCTTGAGCATGGCGTTGTTGGCCCAGCCGGTGTGCCCGTCGATCCCGCTGAGGACCACCGGTTGATCCACCCAGCGCCCCTGATTGAAGCGCTGGCCTAGCTCACGGCTCTTGTCCCAATACGCCGAGCTGACCCCGGCGATGCTGATCACGTCACCGGCCCGCGCAATGCCCGCCTGATCCTGTTCGATAATCCACTGTTCAAGCTCCGGCAACGGCTTGACTTCATCCAGCAGGTTGGCCCCCATGCTGTCGAAGGCCGCAACCACCGGGTGACTGTGGGAATCAATCATTCCCGGCATCAGCACCTTGCCCGCCAGATCGATCCGTTGCGTGCGGGTGTCGGCCAGGGCGTTGATCTGGGCATTACTGCCCACTTTGAGAATCTTGCCGTCTTGCACGGCCACTGCCTGGACCAGTCCCTGACCGGGTTCGGCGGTGAATACCTTGCCGTTGAACAACACAAGGTCAGCGGCGGCCATGGCGTGCACCGAAGAAAAGGCCAGGGCTGCGGCCAACAGGTTTGGAATAAATCGCTGCATCGGAACACTCTCTTGTTTTTATTGGACTGGGCGGGCGGCTGATGCCTGGGACAATGCCTTCGGGTCAAGGCCAACGAACGGCGCCTTGGCCCACACGACCTGGCCGCCCACTAGCGTCAGCAGCACGTTATTTCGAGCCAACTCCTCCTCGGGGACCTGCATGAAGTTCTTGTCCAGTACGATCAGGTCCGCGAACTTGCCCACCTCGACCGAACCGACGACAGCGTCCAGTTTCAGCTGCTCGGCAGCGTTCAGGGTGATGGTGCGCAGCACTTCAGTGCGCGACAGCGCCGGGTCGGCATTCAGCCTGCCCGCATACTTGGGGCCGTAGCTGTGCGGGTTCAGCGGATCGCCTGAGCGAGTAACACCGATTTTCAGCGCCAGGAACTCGTCGAGCGGGTCGACCGGCCAGTCGCTGCCATACGCAACGCGACCACCGGCACGGGCGATGCTGCCGGAGGGCTCCATGCGGGCAAATCGCGTAGCCCCCAGATGTTCGTGGGTACCGTCAACCGTAGACGATGCCTGCTGGGCCCACTGGAAGGACATGTTGGCGGTCACGTCGAGCGCCTTGAAGCGTGCATAGTCGGCAGGGTCCACCGACTCGTTGTGAGTAATCGCTGGGCGGAAGCCATTGCCAGGTAGTTGCTGGCGCACGTATTCGATGCCGTTCAGTGAGTCACGCACCGCGCGGTCTCCGGTAGCGTGAAAGTGAGGATCGAGGCCGGCCTGAACGGCCTTCAGCAGCAGCGGGTTGAGCACTTGCGGCGGGAAGTAAAGCTCACCTGTGTTCTGGCCCGGTGTCCACTTCGGCGCCGTATCGCTACCGGCGTTTCGCAGGTACGGCGTCAACATGGCACCGGTGTCGGCCGGCGCGTTGATGATGCCGTCCATGAACAGTTTGACGTAGCGCATGCTCACGCCCGGCGCCGGTTTCGCTTCGCCCTGGTCGTAGGTGGTGGCCAGTGCCTTGGCCTTGGCCTCGGCGGCTCCGTCTTCGCAGATGCCGTTCGGGTTGCCGGCGCTGTCGCGCAGGTACTTGCCATCACCGGGATTGGCCGTGTGCTTGTTGATACCGGCGACCGTCAGGCCACGAGAGTTGGTCAGCACCGTATGGAAGTCGGTGGAACGGACTTGAATTGGACGGTTGGTCTTGAGCGCGTCCAGTGTCGACTTGTCGGGGTCGCCGTCGAGTCCGGTCATGCCAATGCGGTCCCAGCTGCCCACTTCGAGCCAGACATCGGGGCCTTTGTCCTTGTCGGCGTCCAGGCACGTCTGAATAGTTTCCTGAAAAACCTTGCGGGTCATTGTCTGGTATTTCAGGTCGCACAACGTCATGGCGCGGCCGCCGTCCCCCGGATGCATGTGTGCATCAACGAAGCCCGGCATCACCATGCGCCCCGCCAGATCGATCAGCTGTGTCTGCGTGCCGATGTAAGCGGAAACCCCTGCATCACTGCCGACATAAACGATCTTCCCAGCCGTGACCGCGATCGCCTGCTGCACGGAATTCTTGCCGTCGACGGTATAGACATAGCCGTTGCGCATGACCATGTCAGCGCCTGTCGAAGCGTGTGTCTGACACCCCACCAGCGCCACACAGGAAAATGTCGTTGTCGCGGCAACGGCGATAAATAGCCTGGAAAATTTCAATTGCCTCACCTCTATTTTTATAATTTTTGAAGTGGCCCGAACGGACGGTCGCAAGCCCCTGATATGCAGGGCATACCCTATAGAGCGCGGCGGTCGGATGGACCTCCACAAATGAGGAGGGGTAAGGCAACTAGTTGAAATGCAGGGGGTTAATCGCGGTGCGTTGCCTGCGCAAGCGAGGTCGATGACCGCAGGACAGAACCCAGCTCCACTTTGCTCTTCACACCGAGCTGCAAGTAACAGTTGCGCAGATAAGTGCGCACCGTGGCCGGACTCAGTGCAAGGATTTTGGCAATTTCCTTATAGGAATGACCGGCGGCGAACAGCATCGCCGCCGTTCGCTCGCGAGGTGCGAGCACCGCCCCGCGCGACTGTGTTTCGAGTGACAGGATGACGTGCTCGGCGTTGGGGCTAAGCGTCATTGCAGTGCGACCCAGACGAATCACGCAGGGCGCTTTTTGCAGTTGTTCGATGACCTCCACGGGAAGCATTGAACCGCTCCACCCAGGCAACTCGCGCTGAATCGCAGCGCACAGGCCTGCGCCCACATACAGCAGACTGCCGTCCATCCGGGCAACCCCGAAGTCACTCGCCCCGTTGCCCGTGTCGCAACGAATCATGTCCTGTACCTGAAAGCGCCACAACTGCAACAGATGGTCGCAGAATGCCGAGAACAACCCGTCTTCGCTGTCATTGAAAACCGGTGCATGAAGGCCACGGTAGAGACAGACGAAGAACATCAAGCCGCTTTCAGGGAGCTCGAACGTGATGCTCATCAAGTGGTAGAGGTCGTGACGCCGCGCGAAGTCGTTCACCTCCTCGCAGGGATCGGTGAACCCACTGTCGCGCACCACTTCCCCGGGTTGACTTAAGGTTTCCTGGGAAAATCTGTCGCTGACCGCCACTTTGTGCCATTCGACGGCAAACGACTCAGGTAGATTGATCCGCCCGTGCATCCAGCTTTGAGCAGGAGTCCTGGCGTCTGACGTCGACATCTCGCCCCACCATGCCGAAGCGAAGGGCACCAGTTGGCGGAAGGCCTGCAAGCCGTCGGCGATGAATTGGGAGGCCCCGCGATCTCGAGCAAACCGCCCCAGGTGCAACACGCAACGATTGAACGCCTTTAGCGTTGCCATCGACGTGTTGGCGCCGACTTCATCACCCTCCTCCATTGTTCTCATCCTGTTTATTACATGGCGTATTTTTCGACGATGCCATAGGCGCGGTTATGGCGTCCAGCGAGCGGTGTTGTTGTTGCGGGAGAATTCTGGTGACTGGCGGATGGCCGCTCGCTTCGCTGTCCTACGGTTTTACTCCGGCTATCAGCAAGAATGACCCCAGCACAGTCACTTGCGACAGGTCGTCTTACTGAGGTCGATCAGATTTTGGCTTGATCAATACATATGGATAACCGTATATTCGGATAACCACATGTACTGAAGACGCCTCCATGCTGAACCCTGCCGCCGTATTCAAATGCCTTTGCGACGAAACTCGCACGCGGGCCACCTTGCTGATCACCCGTGAGGGAGAGTTATGCGTCTGCGAGTTAGTCTGCGCCCTGGACGACAGTCAGCCCAAAATCTCTCGCCACCTCGCGCAGCTCCGGGCATGCGGCCTGCTTCTCGACCGTCGCCAGGGTCAGTGGGTGTATTACCGGCTCAACCCCGAACTGCCAAAGTGGGTTCGCACCATTCTTGAGACCACACTGGAAGCCAACGCCGACTGGCTTGAGGAAAACAACGCTCGACTCAAAGCGATGGGCGACCGTCCTGTCAACACTGCCGCCTGCTGCTGACCCCTCACCCGTCGAGACTGCCCATGTTTACTGCGTTCGCCATTTTTTTCGTCACCATTGTGTTGGTCATCTGGCAGCCCAAGGGACTGGGTGTCGGCTGGAGCGCCTCCTTGGGGGCTGCTCTTGCACTGATTGCAGGCGTCGTGACGCTGGACGATATTCCATTGGTGTGGGGCATTGTCTGGAACGCCACCGCTACGTTTATCGCGGTCATCATCATTAGTTTGTTGCTTGATGAGGCAGGCTTCTTTCAGTGGGCAGCATTGCATGTGGCACGCTGGGCCAAAGGCGATGGTCGTCGCTTGTTCGCATTCACGGTGCTACTGGGCGCGGCCGTTTCCGCCCTGTTTGCCAATGACGGTGCGGCGCTGATTCTGACCCCCATCGTTATTTCAATATTGCTCGCCTTGCGATTTTCCCCTGCGTCCACCCTGGCGTTTGTCATGGCGGCGGGCTTTATTGCCGACACGGCCAGCCTGCCCCTGGTGGTATCGAATCTCGTCAATATCGTTTCAGCCGACTATTTCGGCCTGGGGTTCAGCGAGTACGCTTCGGTCATGGTCCCGGTCAATTTCGTTGCGGTGGGCTCCACTCTCGGGGTGCTGTATTGGTTTTTCCGTCGTGACATACCCGAACGTTATTCACTGGATGATCTACAAGATCCACAACGGGCCGTGCGAGACCCGCTGACGTTTCGCGTCGGCTGGATTGTTCTGGGTTTGTTGCTGATTGGGCTGTTTGCGCTGGAGCCTCTGGGCATTCCGATCAGTGCCATTGCGGCTGTCTGCGCCGCGATGCTGTTCGCCGTTGCGGCGCGTGGGCATGTCATTTCAACCCGACGTGTATTGCGTGAAGCGCCATGGCAAGTCGTGACCTTCTCGCTGGGCATGTACCTGGTGGTTTATGGGCTGAAAAACGCGGGCCTGACAACCTATCTGACGGTAGCCCTGAACTACTTTGCCGAATTCGGCATCTGGGGCGCCGCGTTGGGGACTGGTTTTCTCACGGCGCTGCTGTCATCCGCCATGAACAACATGCCTACGGTGTTGGTGGGTGCGCTGTCGATTCAGGCCAGTGACGCCACCGGTGTAGTGCGTGAAGCCATGATCTACGCCAATGTCATCGGCTCTGATCTGGGCCCGAAAATCACCCCTATCGGTAGCCTGGCAACACTGCTCTGGTTGCATGTTCTGGAGCGCAAGGGCATCCGCATCACCTGGGGTTACTACTTCAAGGTGGGGGTCGTTCTGACGTTGCCGATTCTGTTCATTACCTTATCTGCCCTGGCCTTGCGCCTGGGCGCTTAGCACCTGCCCGTCTGGAAAGAGGAGTCGCCATGCGCGTTCTGTTCATGTGTACCGCCAATAGCTGTCGCAGCATTCTGTCCGAAGCGATGTTCAATCATCTCGCACCGCAAGGCTTCCAGGCGATCAGCGCCGGCAGTTTCCCCAAAGGACAGGTTCTGCCGCGCAGCTTGACCACGCTGCAAGAGGCCGGGATTGCGATCGACGGGTTAAGCAGCAAAGGGAACGACGCCTTCGAGGCCAACCCACCGGACATTGTCATCACCGTCTGCGACAAGGCCGCCGGCGAGGCGTGCCCGGTCTACTTCGGGCCGGCTTTGAAAGCCCATTGGGGATTGGAAGATCCATCAGACGTGAAGGGTGATGAGAGGGTCGTCGCCGCTGCATTCCACTCGACGCTCGCGCGCATCGAAACACGCTGCCGGGCCTTCCTCGCCCTGCCCTTCGCCCAACTTGATCACGATGCTCTGAAACGCGAACTCGACCGTATCAGCACGTTGTAACTGGAGCCCCCATGACCAACCCACTGCCTAATCTCGACGCGTCATTGATTCAGCCCCTTACCAGTGACGACGGCCGACACAAACCGCGAATCCTGTTGCTGTACGGGTCGACCCGCGCACGGTCATTCAGTCGGCTGCTGGTCGAAGAAGCAGCCCGTCTGCTCGAACACTTCGGCGCACAGACGCGGATCTTCAATCCATCGGGATTACCGCTACCGGATGACGCCCCCAGCGATCACCCGAAAGTTCAGGAATTGCTTGAGCTGATGCAATGGTCTGAAGGACAGGTCTGGTGTTCACCCGAGCGCCACGGCGCCATGTCTGCCGTATTCAAGGCCCAGATTGACTGGGTGCCGTTGGCCATGGGCGCCGTTCGTCCGACCCAAGGGAAAACGCTCGCCGTCATGCAGGTCAGCGGCGGCTCCCAATCCTTTAACGTGGTGAATCAGCTTCGCGTGCTGGGACGCTGGATGCGGATGTTCACGATCCCTAATCAATCTTCCGTGCCGAAGGCTTATCTGGAGTTTGACGAAGGCAACCGCATGAAACCGTCCTCGCTGTATGACCGGGTGGTAGACGTCATGGAAGAACTGGTGAAGTTCACGTTGCTGCTGCGCCAGCACCCGGATCTGGTTGACCGCTACTCGGAACGCAAGGAGTCAGCGGAAGAACTGACTCAGCGTGTGAATCAACGGTCGATTTGAAAGCTGGGATGAAGCCAACGCGTTTGGCTTCATCCTGCAAAAAGGTGTGTTCGATGAGTACGCCCAGTTCGGACAACGAAATGGCCAACCCGGGATCGAAGCCATCTGCGCCGGCGCCATCGACCGCAGCGGCGGGCGACTATCAGGATGGTTGGCGAGAAGAAACCTTTGCCGGGTTCAAGGGGCAGTGGCAACCCATGCCGTGGTATTTGCGCACCTTGTCCAGTTGGCTCGATGCGCTGGACATGGCCGGTTTTCGGCTGACCGGCCTGCAGGAGCCGCAGCACCCGCAAAGTCCTGTGCCGCAGTCGTTGCTGTTGATGGCCGAACAGCGGGGTTCGCTGCTCCTCAGTCACGCCCTTCCCGATACGGCTGCACCTGCTTGAATACGTGAGCCCAGAGCGCAATGCGCTGCTCTGCGCTTTGAGCATCCCGGAAGAGGATGATGTCGATCAGCGTCACAGCACCGACATCGGGGTTTTGCAGCATGGCCGTGGCGGCGCTGAATTGGCCGTTGTCGCCCACCGTGTAGCACGCCGTATCGAGGACGCTGGGGTCGTACCAGCGCAGCAGTTGCTCCCGGAGGTGCCGACCGAGCAGCTGCCCTATGTCTGGCAAGCAGTTGCAACCGCCCAGGCACACTTGTGTCTCGCCGCCTGGGCAGACGTTGGTCTGGGCTGGAATCCCCACTTTAGTAGACATGCGTCCACGGCAGCTCTTGGCCCATTCGGCGTTTTTACACACTCTCGGCCCGTTGCTGCCTGCCGCGAAGGACTGCAATCGGACAGGCACGGGCGGTCAGTTCTTTAAGCTAATTTGCTACTACACTTGCGGGGCTGGCGAGTGAACTCAGCGTCGAAAATCGGAATTCAACAAAATAGCAATGATAGAGCGCGACGCAAGCTAACGACTTTTCTTTCACAGACGACCCGTTTCAAAGCCGTTTACAACCAGCACGCCGCAAGCAATCCACCTTGATGAGGAGACGCGCATGCTGTTACTGAAAATTGCCTCGCCACTGTTACTTACAGTTGTCGTCGGTTTGCCACTAGCCGCCCAAAGTGCCGGCCCGGTGGTAACGCCTGAAGAAGCACGTACCATCGCCAAGGAGGCTTACATATACGGTTATCCGTTGGTGGACAGCTACCGCATTCAGTACGCCTACTTCGTTGACAAGATTGATGAGTCGTATAAGGCACCGTGGAACCAGCTTAAAAACATTCCCGAGGTCTATACACCCACCGACACCGCAATCCAGACGCCCAATTCGGACACGCCTTACTCCTTCGTGGGGCTGGACCTACGCGTCGAGCCGGTCGTGATCAGCGTTCCCGCGATCGAGAAGAAGCGCTATTACAGTATCCAGTTCATCGACGCTTACACTTTCAACTTTGCTTACGTGGGCTCACGTACGACGGGCAACGATGCCGGCAGTTTTCTGATCGCGGGTCCCAACTGGAAGGGCGAAAAGCCTGCGGGCATCAAGGAGGTGATCCGCTCCGAGACGGACTTCGACATGGTCCTTTTCCGTACGCAGTTGTTCAACCCTGCGGACCTCGACAATATTAAGAAGATCCAGGCCCAATACAAGGTGCAGCCCCTGTCGGCGTTCCTCGGCACGCCCGCACCCGCTGCTGCGCCAGCGGTTGACTGGATCAAACCACTGACTCAGGAAGAAGAGAAGTCCTCGCTGGAGTTCTTCAACGTCCTCAACTTTGTGCTCCGCTATTGCCCGACCGTGCCGAGCGAAATCGATCTGATGAAGCGTTTCGCCAAGATCGGCGTGGGGGGTGGTGAGCACTTTGATCCGGCCAAACTCTCGCCACAGATCAGGACCGCAATCGAAGCGGGGCGCGCCGATGCGTATGAGGAGTTTGCCGGCCAAGTAAAGCGTTTGGATGAGGGCAAACTGACCTCTGGCGAAGTGTTCGGTACCCGCAACTTCCTGAAAAACAATTACCTGTATCGCTGGGTAGCGACCATCGGCATTTATGGCAACACCAAGCAAGAAGCCATGTACCCCATTTATCGTGTCGACGGGCAAGGCAAGCCGCTGACCGGTGCCAACCGCTACACTCTGCGCTTCGAACCTGGCGCGTATCCACCGGTCAAGGCGTTCTGGTCAATCACGATGTACGACCTGCCGCAGAGCTTGCTGGTCGCCAACCCGATCAACCGTTATCTGGTCAACTCGCCGATGATGCCTGATATGAAAAAGGATTCCGACGGTGGGCTGACGATTTACATCCAGAATGAGTCGCCCGGCAAGGACAAGGAGTCCAACTGGTTACCCGCCCCGCAGGGAGCATTTGCCATGTATATGCGCCTGTATTGGCCGGCATCACCGGCGCTGAATGGGAGTTGGACCCCGCCGACTCTGAAAATAGTCGAGTGAACAAGCGCAGTGTTCAGAACGTGTGCCGCTTTAAACATAAGCGGCCCAGACGTCACCCTCACAATGATTCATCAAGCCGCAGGCGCCCACATGAATCCGGTCAAGCAACGTCAAAAACCCAGTCATTTAGCGATGTCCTCGCGGCTGGAATTTTTTCATGGCGTGATGTGTAAAGTGCAAAAGGTGTCCTAAACTACAGGCTTAAATGGTCTGATCTCATGAGTTTTTCACCGCTGCAACTACTGGTTTTTTTATGAATTCAGACAGTCTTCAGACGCAGCACTGCATGATTTCTGGAAAAATGCGCGGAGCGGGATCTTTAGCTCACTGCTGATTGAGACACACAATCCAATGAGCGAATGCAAACATGAATGGTCGTTCCGTAGCGGGCTCTCGATTTAGCATACTGGATGGATGGCGCGGCATGAGCATCTTGCTTGTCTTGGCGTGCCACCTGCTACCACTTGGCCCAAAGCATTGGCAATTTAATTCCGCGGCCGGCGTCATGGGCATGGCTATATTTTTTACGCTATCGGGTTTTTTGATAACAAATTTTCTGCTCAGTAACAGCAGCGTCGTTGATTTTTTAATCCGCAGAATCTTTCGGGTGGTGCCTCTCGCCTGGTTGTACATGGTCATTGCTTTACCGGTCATGGACAGCACTTCGGATGTCTACATCGCAAACTTTCTGTTCATTGCCAACTGGCCACCTATGTGGCTTGGCAATGTAAACGGCCATCTATGGAGTTTGTGCATGGAGGTGCAATTTTATTTCGCCATCGCTGTGTTGGTCGTTCTGATGAGAAAAAACTGGGCAGTACTCATCCCTTTTCTCTGCGTCGCCGTCACGATGTACCGAGTCATGAATGATGTCCATGTCGCAATCAACACTTATTACCGTATGGATGAAATACTTTCCGGATGCCTACTGGCACTGATATACAACAACAGGTTGGGCAACCTCCTTGCCAAACTTCCGACACCAACGGGGACCCTGCAAATATTTTTATGCCTCCTGTTTGTTTTGTCCTGTCATCCCGACGCGGGTTTCATGAACTACTTGCGCCCCTATCTTGCCGCAGCAATGGTGGGAAGCACGTTACTCAATAGCCGGACACGCGTTGCGCAGGTCCTGAACAATCCCGTTCTATTTTATATCGCTACCCTCTCGTATGCCCTCTACGTTGTTCATCCGCTGCTAGTGCACACTTGGTTGGGTAGCGGAGATACCGTCATAAAATATTTGAAGCGCCCGTTGTTGTTCGCCGCCATTTTTGTCACCGCGCATATCTCGACCTTCTATTATGAAAAATGGTGGATTGCTTTTGGCAAGAAGTTCGCCAGGAAAGTAGCTAGCCGATCTGTTATATCGACCGGTTGAGTCCACATAAGCATGATGGCTTCCGTAGGGTTGATATCGCGGGTTTTATGACGTTTTAAGCCCAGACAGTTCAAGTCCTGCGACCGACGGAATGCAATGTGCACTGACCCCAGTGGCAGCTGCCAGCGCTAGTGTGCAGCGCTCCGGGTACCCGCGAACGCACTCGTGCCAAGCCAGCGCCACAGGTTTTCCGCATCCGGCACTGCGCCGTCTACACGCAGCTCTCGCGACTGAAGAACCTCCCGCGGTGTGCGGTCGCCCGTCCACACTTCGGTCAACGCGCGCACGCTAGAGTCCACGACGAGTGTCAGTTCGCGGCCGGGGTCGTCGCGGCACAGGTCTGCCACACCCTGTTCAACCACGAGCCACCACGCTTGCTCGCCGGGCCGCGCGTCGCGGAATTTGAAGTGGATGACAACGGGGCGGGACGGGAACGTTTCGATGCGCACAAACCGGCGCACGTCCCACATGAGCAGGCCCGCGTCGAGTTCGTCATTGCGAAGGCGACTGCCGATCCAGCGCGCCCCCCAATGACCCAGTGCCATGATGATGGGGCGCAATTCCTCGCCCGCCTCGGTCAGGCCGTACTCCCAGACGTTGCCTGTGGCCGTTCGGTGCACGACGCCGATGTCTTCCAAATGCCGCAGACGTTGTGCCAGCAGGTTGGTGGACATCCGTGGAACGCCGCGGTGCAGTTCATTGAAGCGCTTGCTGCCGCACAGCAACTCGCGCACGACCAAAGGTGTCCAGCGTTCGCACAGGGCTTCAGCACCGCGTGCGACCGTGCAGAACTGACCGTAGCTCTCGTCCATTGCCTTGGCTCCACAATTACAACGCTTCAGATTCTGAACTAGCCCCGCCACTTCGCCACGCGCACGCTGAAACCTCAAAAGCCAAATACCGAAGGAGCACGCCATGACCAAGGTAGCCATTATTCAGCGCCCGCCCGTGCTGCTCGATCGCAGCGCGACGATCGCCCGGGCCGTGCAATCAGTCGCCGAGGCAGCGGCGGCGGGAGCCTCGCTGATCGTTTTGCCCGAATCGTTCATTCCAGGTTACCCGTCGTGGATCTGGCGCCTGGCGGCAGGAAAGGACGGGGCTGTAATGGGCCAGTTGCACACCCAACTGCTGGCCAACGCCGTCGATATCGCGAACGGTGACCTGAGCGAGTTGTGCGAGGCCGCCAAGGCTCACGCCGTGACGATCGTGTGCGGCATCAATGAATGCGATCGGCGCAATGGAGGCGGCACGCTCTATAACAGCGTAGTCGTTATCGGCGCGAACGGCGCCGTGCTCAACCGACACCGCAAGCTGATGCCAACCAATCCCGAACGCATGGTGCATGGCTTCGGTGATGCCTGCGGGTTGCGCACGGTCGATACACCGGTCGGCCGCGTGGGTACGCTCATCTGCTGGGAAAACTACATGCCGCTGGCACGCTATTCACTGTATGCCCAAGGGGTGGAAATCTACGTCGCGCCCACGTACGACACGGGCGAAGGCTGGATCAGTACGATGCGTCACATTGCACTCGAAGGCCGCTGTTGGGTGCTCGGCAGCGGCACCGTGCTGCGCGGCAGTGACATCCCCGACGACTTCCCGGCTCGTGCGCAACTGTTTCCCGATCCGGACGAGTGGATCAACGACGGCGACTCGGTGGTGATCAATCCTCAGGGCCGGATCGTGGCCGGTCCATTACACCGAGAGGCAGGCATTCTGTATGCGGACATCGACGTAGCACTTGTAGCGCCAGCGCGGCGGGCGCTCGACGTCACCGGGCATTACGCGCGCCCTGACATTTTCCAACTGCAGGTGCGGCGCACGCCGGCGACTGCGGTGCGCTACATCGACGGGTGAAGGCAGGCCACATTCAGGCGATTCACGCCATGTCCGGCGGCTTCGCCTGACCATTGATCAAGGAGTCACGCCATGAGCATTGAACGGTCATACAAGGGCAGTTGTTTTTGCGGCGCAGTCGAGTTCACAGTCAGTGGCGAGCCAGTCGGGATGGGCTACTGCCATTGCGAGTCGTGTCGACATTGGTCTGCGGGACCGGTCAATGCCTTCACGCTGTGGAAACCCGAGGCGGTGCAAGTGACTCGGGGTGCCGACAACATCGGTGCCTACAACAAGACACCGCAGAGTTACCGCAAGTGGTGCAAGACTTGCGGCGGGCACATCTTCACTGAACACCCGGGGATGGGGCTCATCGATGTCTATGCTGCGATCATCCCGGACCTCGCGTATTCGCCAGGCGTTCACGTCCACTATCAGGAGACCGTGCTGCGCATAAAAGATGGAGTGCCCAAGTTGAAGGATCTCCCCACCGAATTAGGAGGATCGGGCATGGGCATGGACGAATAGTGCTAGCAAGGACTCAGGAGCACGGTACGGGGTTTTGTACGTCGACCACAAAAATCTCACCACACATGCCATCTTGCTCGCTAAAATACGCCGCCTTCGGTTTGATGCTGTTCAGGATGCGCTCGATAACATCTTCATCATTCCATCCTCTGTTCCACTTGCAACCTTGTGGTGTGATCAACAATAGCGAAGCGTGAGCTAACCCTCGTGCCGGGTTACGGGCGGTCATGGAACAGGGCGGCCAAAAGCGGTCAATTTCGCTCCATTTCGTCTACCCTCACAAAGCGCCATGCAGCCATCAAGTTGCGCTTGGCGCATAGATATTGTTGCCTTAAAGCACCGGAGAATATTCATGCTCAACCGTACCCTGGCATTGGCTGTCGGCTTGACCCTGTCTTTTTGCACCCTATTGACGCAGGCCGCCGACACCCTGAAAGTCAGCGCGATTCCCGATGAAGCCCCGACCGAACTGCTGCGCAAGTTCAAGCCGCTGGGCGCCTACCTGGAACAACAATTGGGCATGAAGGTCGAGTTCGTACCCGTGAGCGACTATCCGGCCGTGGTCGAGGCGCTGGCCACTGACCGGATCGATATGGCCTGGCTGGGTGGCTTCACGTTCGTGCAGGCCCGCCTGAAAACCGGTAATGCCATTGCGCTGGTACAGCGCGAACAGGACGCCCAATTCACCAGCAAGTTCATCACTGCCGACCCGGCCGTCAAATCCCTCGCTGATCTCAAGGGCAAGACCTTCGCCTTCGGTTCGGTGTCATCCACGTCGGGCAGTCTCATGCCGCGCTATTTCATGCTGAAGGACGGCATCAAGCCGGAAATGTACTTCAGCCGCGTGGGCTATTCCGGCGCCCATGACGCCACTGTCGCCTGGGTTCAGGCCGGCAAGGTGGACGCCGGGGTACTGAACGCCAGCGTCTGGGAAAAACTGGTCGCCGCCGGCAAGGTCGACACCACCAAGGTCAGAGTGTTTGCGACCACCCCGTCCTACTACGACTACAACTGGACCGTACGCGGGACCCTCGACCCGGCGCTGGCGGCCAAGATAAAGGCCGCCTTTCTGGCGCTCGATCCGGCCAACCCGAAGGACAAGGAAATTCTGGATCTGCAGGCCGCCAGCCGATTCATCGAAACCAAACCCGAGAACTACAAGGGTATCGAGGAAGCCGCACGCGCCGCCGAACTGCTCAAATGACGTTGCATCTGACCCAGGTCAGCCTTACTCACGCCAACGGCGTCCAGGCACTGCGTGGTGTGGACCTGCACATCGGTGCCAGCGAACAGGTCGCCATTATCGGTCCGTCCGGCGCGGGCAAGTCGAGCCTGCTCAACCTGCTGGCCACCGCCCTGCGACCGGACGACGGTGAGCTGCAGGTGCTCGGCGAGCGCGCCTGGCAGCTGTCTGCCCGTCTGCGTCAGCGTCTGCGCGCGCGCATCGGCCTGATCCATCAAGCGCCCCCGCTGCCCGCGCGCCAGCGCGTGGTCACCGCGGTTCTGGCTGGAAAACTGGGTCAGTGGGGGCTGGGCAAGAGCCTGCTGAACTTGCTGCATCCGGTGGATATTCCGGGCGCACGCGCGGCGCTGACCAGGCTGGACCTCAGCGATAAGTTGTTCGCGCAATGTCAGCAACTGTCCGGTGGACAGCTACAGCGCGTGGGCATTGCCCGGGTGCTGTATCAAGCGCCCGAGGTGTTGCTGGCCGATGAGCCGGTATCGGCCATGGATCCGGTGTTGGCCGAACACACACTGTCGGTGCTCTGCCGCCATGCCCGGAAGCACAACGTTACCCTGGTCGCCAGCCTGCATGCGGTGGAGCTGGCCCTGGCGCACTTTTCGCGCATCATCGGCTTGCGTGATGGACAAGTTCTGTTCGACCTTGCGGCCAGCGAAGTCGACCGTGAGTTGCTCGATAAGCTCTACGCCAACGAACAACTGCAGTCTCCACCGATGACTCCGGCGCCCTTGAGTGTGCAGATTCCCCGATGCTGACCCGTGATACCCGAGACCCGGCCACCCGACCCCGCCTGCTGCTGACCTTACTGGCCCTTGCCTTGCTGTGGCCGGGCATCCATTTCAGCGAATTGGACCTCAGTGTTCTGGTAGCGAGTGACAGTCAGAGCGAAATGGGCCGGTTTGTCTCAGCCTTCTGGCCACCGGCCCATGGCGAAGAATTCATTGAGTTGTTAGTGCAAGCCACCCTGCAGACCCTGGCCATCGCCACGGCCGGCATGGCCCTGGCGTTGCTGTTGGCCATTCCCGCCAGCCTGCTGGCCAGTCGGGCGCTGTCGCTGTCTGCCGCCTCCCGTGCCGGCCACCCGGGTTATTGGGGCCAACTGCTGCGTTGGCCGGTACGCGGTTTACTGATCTTCCTGCGCAGCGTGCCGGAAATCGTCTGGGCACTTTTGTTTGTGCGCGCCGTCGGCCTCGGTCCGACGGCCGGGGTGCTGGCCATCGCCATTACCTACAGCGGTATGTTGGGCAAGGTCTACGCGGAAATTTTCGAGTCGGTCGACCAGCGCCCGGCCCACGCACTGCTGCAGGCTGGCAGCGGTCGTCTCGCAGCCTTTTTTTACGGGATTCTGCCCAATGTCGCTGCCGAGTTGCTGTCGTACACGGTGTACCGCTGGGAATGCGCAATCCGCGCCTCGGTGGTGATGGGCTTCGTCGGTGCTGGCGGTCTGGGCCAGCAAATGGATTTGTCGTTGCGCATGTTCGCCGGCGGTGAAGTCGCCAGTTTGTTACTGACGTTTCTCGTCCTGGTACTGCTCGCCGATCAACTCAGCCGCCTGCTGCGCTGGAGGCTGGCATGAATCGCCTGATCAACCTGGTGCTGCTCCTGTGTATCGGCGCAGCGGTGGTCGCCTCGTTCATCTACTTGGGCATCGACCTCGGCGAACTGGGTGACAACGGCAACCTGAAGCTGATGGGCGCTTATGCGCAGCGTTTTCTCAGCCCGGACCTGAGCGCAGGCCATCTGCAAGCCATCGGCAACGGCGCGCTGGAAACCATCGCCATGTCCGCCCTCGGCACTCTGCTCGCGGCAGTACTGGGTCTACTGTTGGCATTGCCCGCGGCCGGGCGCTTCGGCTGGCTTCTGCAAAGCGCGTCGCGCCTTGTACTCAACGCCTTGCGCGCGGTTCCGGAACTGGTGTGGGCTGCGCTGATGGTTCTGGCCGCCGGGCTCGGTCCCAATGCCGGCACCCTGGCCTTGGCCTTGCACACCACCGGCGTGCTCGGTCGGCTGTTCGCCGAAGCGCTGGAAAACACCCCTCCCGAACCGGCCGAAGCCCTCCGCCTGCAGGGCAGCAATGCCATATGGGCGTTCTGCTACGGATCACTGCCCAACCTGCTGCCGCAGCTACTGGCTTACATCCTGTACCGCTGGGAAAACAATATCCGCATGGCCAGTGTGCTCGGCTTCGTCGGCGCCGGTGGTTTGGGGCAAATGCTCTATGTCAGCCTCAGCCTGTTCCAGGAAGCGCAGGCCAGCACGGTCATTCTGGCCATGCTGTTGCTGGTATTTGCCGTCGACACATTGAGCAGCTGGAGCCGTCAACGCTGGGTCAAGTCCTGACGGCTTCACACAACCCAATGGCAACGCGTTGATCCAGACTAAGCCCGGGTTGTTGCGGCTGAACGTGCTCTTTCGTGGGTTGACGGGCTTCAACGGTGCTTGCAACCAGGGCGGCCAGTGGCGCATCCCCGCCGTGCCGCAGTGTGCTTCGGCCAGATCCCGTTCTCGCTCACGACAGAACACGGTCACCGGTTCATATTGCGCGAGGGTGCGAGCGATCAGGCCAATGGCTGCTTGTACGTCGGGGGTGAACTCTTCCCAGATCGCTTCCTGTGCGCCAAAGGCGATGAAAGCCCGCTGATGCTGCCGCGCCCAAACCGGCGACTACCGATACTTGCTTGAAGAACTCACGACGCGTCGACATGTGTTGGTCCCTGGAATGTGTGTCTGAAGTCATTTCACCGTAGCGGTCTTGAACTGGGTCCAGGTGCGCGTGCGCATATCAGGCTGGGGAATGGGGTTGCTGCTGCGTGATGCAATGCACACCGCCACCGCCATGGGCCAGGTGATTGATCCGCACCGGCACCACTTCGCGCTCCGGGAATGCCTGCTGCAGTACGGCGGCAGCCACGTTGTCGGCATCAATGCCGTAGGCTGGCATGATGATGGCGTCGTTGGCGATGTAGAAATTGGTGTAGGAGGCACAGAACACGTCAGCGTCGGTGTCCACGGCATCGGTGGCTTCATACAATTCGATCAGCTCGAACTGTCGGCCTTGGGCGTCGGTGGCCAACTCCAGGGCGCGACGGTTTTCCCGGGCCACTTCGGCATACACCGAGTGCTGGTCATGGGTGGCGTCCACCAGTAACACCCCGGGGCGGGCGAACGCGCACACGCCATCGACGTGGCCATCGGTCATGTCACCCGTCACATAGTCCGGATCACCCGGCAGCCAGATCGTCTTCTTCACACCCAGCAGACGCGTGAAGATGTCCTCCATCTGCGCCTTGTTCATGCCCGGGTTGCGATTGGGGTTGAGCAACACCGACTCGGTGGTGATCAGCGTGCCCTCGCCGTCCACATGGATGGCCCCGCCCTCATTGCTCAGCGGTGTGCCAAAGCACTCCACGCCCAAGTGATTGAGTGCGCGACGAGCCAGGCTTTCGTCCAGATCATGGGCCGACTTGCCGCCCCACGCATTGAAGCGCCAGCTCACCCCGGCCAGGCCATGCTGCGGATGGCAGATGAAACTCGGTCCGGAGTCCCGGCACCAGCTGTCGTTCACCGCCAGCTCGATCAATTCGATGTTCGGTCCACATAAGGCTTTGGCGCTGGCGATAGCAGAAGGGTCGACGATCAGTTTCACCGGTTCGAAACGGGCGATGGCGTTGGCGACGCGAGCAAAGTCCTCTTGCACCAGCGGCAAGGTCACGCCCCAACCGGACTCCCAGAGTGCCGTATTGTGCGGCCAGACCATCCAGGTAGCGGCGTGCCTGACCCACTCGGCCGGCATCATCCAGCCGCTGTTTCGAATTTCATTCTGCCGCATGACATGCTGCATGATAAAAAGCCCTTTTAGTTAAGCCATTGTGTTCAAAAAAACTGCTTGGGTGGTCCTGGCATGCATGCTACGGCCTTAAAAACAGGCAAACAAACGATGGATTTTGCAGACAAATGATTAGAGGAACTTATCAATATGCTCAAGCACTGGCCGCCACTCAGCACCCTTCGTGGCTTTGAAGCCGCTGCCCGTCTGGGCAGCTTTCACAAGGCGGCCGCCGAGTTGCACTTGACCCAATCAGCGATCAGTCAGCAGATCCGCAGCCTTGAGGCGTACCTCGAACAACCCTTGTTCTTTCGCAGTGGACGCAGCGTCAGCCTGACCGATGCCGGTCACGACCTGTTGAGCACCACCCAGGCATTGCTGCAACAACTGTCCGTCGGCATTCGCCGCCTTGGGCAATACCAGAAACCCAACCAACTGGTCCTCAACACCACCCCGGCGTTCGCCCGTCATTGGCTGCTGCCACGCTTGGGGGATTTTCGCCACGAGCACCCGGACGTTGATCTGTGGATTTTCAGTACCGATGAAGTCCCGGACATGACCACCCAGACCATCGACCTCGCCGTGCGCGATGACATCAGTTCCCAAGCTGAGTGCAGCTTCAAGGTGCTGCACACCGACCGCCTCTATCCGGCGTGTCACCCGAACCTGTTGGCGCTGCCACGCGAACAGCGCACCACCCTTCATGGCGAGCGGGAAATGGATTGGAGTCACTGGGCGGTGGAATCTGGCATTGATGTCGGCCAGAAAGATCAGGGCCTGAATTTCTCCGACCCCGGCCTGCTGCTGGACGCCGCGTGCGCCGGGCTCGGTATCGCCCTGGTCAGCCAGTTATTGAGTCGGCAGGCGCGCGCCCAAGGACTGTTGCAACCCTTGGTTGAGCAAACCATTCGCGGCCCGAACTGGGCCATGCTGACCCATCGTGACAGTGAGAACACTGCGTTGGCGCGAAGCTTCAGTGAGTGGTTGCTGGGTAACCTGGACTGAGTGAAGCCTCACGCTACGGTTCGCGCAGCGCGCACTTTTGCGTCTCGCGAGCATCCGCTCTTGATGCCAACCAGGAGGGGGGCGGCGATTACAAAAAGCAGGGCAACAGCGATGAACGCTGTGTCGAAGGCAATCACCGACGTTCAGAACTAAAAGGAAGTGGGTAAGCCACTGGGCGCAGTGACCGGCGATTCGGCAGGTAACATTATCGTCAGCACGATGAGGACCACGCCGACGATACCGATCGCGCCATAAACACCAGAAAACGTTCCGCTGTGACTTGCCAGAAGCCCCGCACCGTAGTTGCCAAGCATCCCACCTGTACCTTGCATGACATTAGCAATGCCGAAGATGGCGACGGCCATGGCGGAAGAGGATGCCAGCTTGGAAACGTACGCAGGAATCAGCCCGAAGATGGGATAAAAGGCCGTAGAAAACAGCACCCCGGCCACCAAAGGCCAGTACCCCGTTGGAAAAAATACGAAGATCAGAGCCGCTAGAACGACACACACATACACCAACAGCATCGCTGTTCGAAGCCCTGTCCGATCCGAGAGCCAGCCGACAGCGAGTCCCGCAAACATCCCCACGAATCCGATACCTGCCCAGATTTGTGCGGTGTACTCCACCCCGAAGCCCAGTTCGGTGCGCAGGTAGGATGAGAGATAGTTTTGAAATGGAAAGGTTGAAAAACCGATCAGGAAGTTCATAGCCCAAACGGTAAGAACCCATCGCTTCATCCACTCACTCTCGCGACCCAATAGCCGACCACTAGGAAGGGACATCCGAACTGTTGCTGGACCCGCGACTGGATGCCGTTCCTTTCTGAACAGGCCGCCGGTTTTGAAAACCCAGAACACCACCGCGGCTATCCCCACGGTGAGAAGTCCTACCCACCACCAAACGGTCCGCCATTCCCCCTGCGGGGCATATATTGGAACGAGCACGCTGTTGATGAACACCCCATAACTGGTGCCACTGGATACAAGCCCCATTGCCATTCCACGGTAGCGATACGCAACCACCCTCGATATGACATCGACCATCGGAACGAATACGGTTGCGGCAGTGCCCGCGAGCACGGTCAACAATGCACCGATAACGAGGATGTTGTCCGAGAGCGGGATAAGCAATAACGCGATTGCGCATACCATTCCAGAACCGAATATCATCCACCCACCCCCTACCTTGGGCGTCAACCACGCCGCCAGCAGCGCGCACACGAGAAACCCGAACTGCCCCGATGCGGTGATGGCCCCGACGTATGAAAAATCGAAGCCAAGGGTCGCTTGCATATCGGGGACGAGTTGCGCAAATAGGTAAATCCCGAAACCATAAGTTGCCGCGACAAGACTTGTAAGCAACATCACAATCGCAGCATTCACGCGCATAGCGGGGTTCCTTATGGGAGGTAAACGCTGGGGGTATCGGGATGCGAGCTAGTGCGGCGAGAGGCTACCGGCGAGCGAGGTATCAATCGACTCTGCCGCGAACTGCGAACTGCGGCGCCACGACGACCACAGAGTCACCATCCAGGTTGACGTAGGCACCGCCACGCACACTGCCTTTGAGCAACCCATCTCGATAATGATCAAACAGACCAAGCCATCTCTCGGTGCGATTGGCAATGCTCACCGCTACTGAAACTATACTGACCGGCAACTATAGATCCTCGACAAAAACGTACTCTTCACGTCTTTGTGCGACACGCCCGATACAAATTCGCTTTTCATTGAAACGCCAGCCCATCAACCGGAAGGTGTCATTCACAACGGCCTGATGAAACGTGAGCTATTCGGTGTCAGGGAGGAGAAGGTCGCGAGTTCTTATGCGAAGTGTCGTGCTTTCGTCGCGCGTGCTCACCCTCCGTCAGCGCCTGACGAACGAGCGCCCGAGCCGCTTTTGAGCAGCGTATCGGGGCGGCGAGCGTTCTGCTTCGGATCGATTGCGGCCCTTCGCAACCGGTCGCTATCGGTCAGAAGGGCTCAAGCCAGCAGCTCGGTGATCCACCGGGCCTGCCGGGCGATGTCTTGCACTTTCTGCTCGGGCACGGCCTGCCGCGCACGGGCGAAGTGGGCCAGGGTCTTCTGCTTCTCGCGCAGCATGCGCTGCCACTTGATCAGGAACGCCGGGCTGCGTGCCTGCATCTGCAGCGGACCGAAGTAAAGCTCCTCGGCGGTGTACATCATCGGCCCGGCGCGCTCGGCGACGATGATTTCGTAGTCGAAGCGATTTTCCCGCAGCAGTTCCTCGTAGAGGATGCGGTAGCCATTTTCCATCAGCCATTGGCGCAGTGGCTGCTCGCCGCCGTTGGGCTGCAGAATCAGGCGCTCCTGGCCGCTCAGCTGCGCCTTGCCGCTGTCGAGGATGTCGCGGATCGTCTCGCCGCCCATGCCGCAGATGCTGATCGTCGTAATCCCGTCTCCCGGCTCGATCGCCGCCAGACCATTGGCCAAGCGCACGGTGATCCGCTGGTCCAGGCCGTTTTCGCGCACGGTGCGTTCGGCCGAGCGGAATGGCGTCAATGCCACCTCGCCGGCCACTGCCGCCGCAATGGCGCCACGGCGCATCAACGCCACCGGCAGGTAGCCGTGATCCGAGCCGATATCAGCCAGGCGCGCATCTGCTGGCACATGCGCCGCCACGCGCTCCAGGCGCTGGGACAATGTCTGTTCGTTCAACTGCAGTTCCTTTTCACCACGAATGTCCGGCACCTTTGGCCGGATCGGGACGCGATTCTGTCGAGCAACGCCGTGTATTTCAAATTTATGCGACCAGAACCATAGCTCGACCTGTACCTACCCGATCGAACGGCTTACCCATACAACTGCGACCGCCGATCCCGATGCAAATCATTACGCGCACTGATTCGCTTATTCCGCGCCTCAGCAAGATTCAGCGTCGCTAACAAAATCTGCTCGCCACCCTGCTCCGCCGGCCCTGCCACAGGGTAGCCATCGGCATCGACGATCACCGAGCCTTGCACCCAACTGACCCCTCGTTCATGACCATGCCGATCACACGCGGCGATGAACATTCGGTTGACCGAGGCGTTGGCCTGGACTCGCACAACTTCGGCCGGACGCTCAGTTAGCGGCCGTGGCCCATCGGGCCAATTGACCGGGGCGCAGAGCAGGTCCGCACCGGCCAGCGCCGCCCACAGACGCACGGTTGGCCCTTCGACGGTTTCTGCCAGGGACAGGGCTTCGCTGCGGTCGGCAAACAGGTAGCCGCTCTGGACCAGCTCAGGCAACACCACCACCTGGGCGCCCTGGTAAACCGCCGAACGAATCGCTCGTTCGGTCAGCTTCCGGTTGTAAGCGAGGTCGCCTATTTTCGGCGCCAGTTGGCAGCAGGCGACCACGGTACTTTGGGTGCTGTTCAACGCCCCTCCTCCACAGACTGATGAGCCATGGCAACAATGTCGCTCTCAGTAATCGAATCGATAATCCGGCGTTCGTACTCAAGGTCTATCGAACGGCTGCGCAGGTAATACGTCAGGCCCGAGACCACCAGGCCAACCAGCCAGGCAATATCCACGCCTTCGAGCATCCGCGCCATTGGCCCGACGAACACCTCTTTGCCGGCCGCCGCATCAAAGATGTAGAAGAACGGCACCATGGCCGCGAAGCCAATCAGATAAGAGACGATGCCGCGAAATTGCCAGGCGCCGTAAATGCCCTTCGGCGTGAAGAAATGCGCGATCGCGTAGCGGCCTTTGCGCACGAAGAAGTACAGGAGCAGCACGAGGAAGGTGTTCAGCAGCGCGATGCCATCGCCTTTGATCGACATCACTCGGGCACCAGGTGTCGGTGTGATTTTTTTTATCGAATCCACACCTGTCAGCAACGTCAGCATGGCGCTGTAGGTGTTGAGCGCGATGATCGGCAGAAAGCCCGCCACCGAAACGATCACCAACACATTACCCAGGCCTGGAATCATCGAAGAGCCCACCTGGTTCAGCGCCACCAGCGCATCCGCCGCTTTCAACTGCTGCGCAAGCCAGGCCCCGAGACCGATCATCCAGCCGCCCGACAACAGCATCGGCCAACATCGTCCACAACGCCGACAAGCCAAGGAGCGCGGGCGCGGCGGATTTTCGGTGACGCCCAAGGGCAGCCAGTTTGTCGAGGCGGCCCGTCGGTTACTTTTGGCTGCCGAGGGGTTGCGGGTTGAAGTCCAGCACATCAATCGCAAGGTATCGGGCAACATCAACATCGGCCTGCTCGGTCAAATCGATCCGGTTGCCAACAAGAAAATCGCCTTGGCCATTGCGCGATTACGGTCCCGACATGAAGGGCTGTATTTCCATTTCACAGAGCTGTCGTCATCGCTGCGGGAAGAGAAAATCATCAACGGCCATATCGATCTGGCGATCGGCTATTTCTGGCATCGCCTGCCCAACATTGATTACTTTGCGTTGTTCCAGGAAACCCAGATCGCCTACTGCGCCCCCACTCATCCACTGTTCGAGCAAGTGGGCGAGCTGACCCGGGATGACGTCAGCGATTACGATTGGGTATGGCCCAGCCATCCTTTACCGGAAATGCCGGCGCCCACCTCGATAGAACGTCTGACGGTGCTCACCGACAGCATGGACGGCGCCGCCCTGATCATTCTGTCGGGCCAGCATTTGGGGTTTCTGCCGCAGCACTACGCGGCGGTCAGGCATTCGGCGCGTCAACGTGATGTGGTGAGCGCTTTTTTGACTGAATTGATCGAGAGATTCCGGGCCGCATAAGCGCTGGGAGGGACATGACGCGTACAGGCTGACGGGGTGGCCTCCGAGCGTTTTCAGGTGGTCGTGCGGCGGTTGCAGACAGATTGAATTAAAACGGGCGCCTTGCGAGCGCCCGTTTTTTTAGTGTTTTTTAGAGATTTTTTGCCATCGTCTCGGTGATGGCTTTTAAACCTTGCTGGGTGCTTTCCTTCCAGTCGTTTTCGGTGACGACCTGCACGCCTTCACGGTTCTGCCTCACGATTTCGACAGCCGGGGACGCATTGCCTGTTTCCACTTTCAGGTGAAGCTTGTTATTCACGCCTGCGGTGAAGAAACCGGGCGACATCCACGACCAGAATTCAATGACATGCACGGTGACCGCTTGAGTATCGGCCGTCTTTTCACCGTTCTGGACGACGCGATAGCCCGCTTGGCCATACGCTGCGGCGATGCTCTTGGCGATCAGGTCGCTGAGCTTGGTGCCTTCTGGCAACAACACGTCACCCAGTGCCATGCCGTAGCCGTTGCGTTTACGGGCGATGGCACGCTCGGTGATGGTTTTGTCAGTGATTTCGCCATCCTTGAGGGACGGGATCTCGGGAATTTCAGGTTTGAGTTCGAAGCGGCGCTCGTCGAGCACCGTGATCGCGACTTTCTGGCCATTGCCGTTCGCGGCTTGAGGGGTGTCTACGCCGACGACCGAACGACTGGTCACGCACCCGCACAAGGCGGTCGTAGCCAGCAACAAGCAGGCGAATTTCAGGTGTTTCATGACGACTCCGGTCATTGTGATCAGTCCAATTTTCGATTCAGGGAGGCAAGCAGGTTGCATGCGCCCTGCGCTGTCGAGCCCCGATGAAAAAGACCGGGGCTTGCAGGGGCATGAAGAGGATCGGCAGCGCGGCGGGAATCGTGAGCGATGGGACACGATTATTGTTTGAAGGACGATGTCGGGTTTAAACGCGGATTTCGCTGGCAGGCAGGACATCGATCCGCGCCACGGGCCCGGTCAAGTGCGCCAGATCTGTGTTGTGCTCGGTGATGATGTCTTCGGCGGCGAGGTTGCCGTTGTCGACGGTGGAATGCGCGTCACTGGCGAGCACCACGTCATAGCCCAGGGTCAGGGCCTGGCGGACGGTAGCGTTGACGCAATAATCGGTTTGCAGGCCGCACATGATCAGGCGGTCAACGTCCTGATGTTTCAGCAATTGCAGCAGGTTGGTCTGGTAGAACGAATCCGGGGTGGTTTTGCGCACGCACAGGTCTAGGCGTGACGTTTCCAGTCCGTCCGCCAGCTGCCAGCCTTCGGACCCGTATGACAGCAGGTCGCCTTCTTCTTCGTGTTGAATCAAGATGACCGGGATGTCTGCTTCGCGAGCCTTGGCACTCAGGCCATTGATGTTCTCGATTACGCGTTTGATCTCAAAACATTCGTACTCGCCAGTGCACAGGGCGCGCTGGACGTCGATGATCAGCAGTGCGGTAGCCATGGTCCCTTCCTTGAAATGTCAGTAGATCAGGGGACGAAAAATAGATCCGTCCCCGTTGAAAAACAACCCTCAATAACCGAGCGACAAGCCCGTGTTACGACGTGGGTCGTTCGCCCCATAGAAACGGTTCTTGCCCACTGGCTTGCCTTCCAGCGATGGCGCGCCTACCAAAATCGCCGCCACATGGTTGGCGTCCTGTGGTCCGGCAAACGTGTGCCCCCAACTTTCGAGCATCTTCACCGTATCGGGACTGGTAGTGAAGGTCTCAAGGTTGGTCTCTTCCGGCAACCACTGCTGGTGGAAGCGCGGTGCATCGACCGCTTCCTGGATGTTCATCCCATAGTCGATCACGTTGAGCATGGTCAACAAGGTCGCGGTGATGATGCGACTGCCACCGGGGGTGCCGACGACCATTACCACTTTGCCGTCCTTGGTGACGATGGTCGGGCTCATGGACGACAGCGGTGCCTTGCCGGGAGCGATGGCGTTGGCCTCCCCTTGCACCAGCCCGTACATGTTCGGCACGCCGATCTTCGAGGTAAAGTCATCCATTTCGTCGTTGAGAATGACCCCGGTTTTGCTGGCCATGACGCCGGCGCCGAACCAGTCGTTCAAGGTGTAGGTCACCGAGACCGCGTTGCCCCATTTATCGACGATGGAGTAATGGGTGGTGTTGCTGCCTTCATGTGGCGCTACGCCGGGTTTGAGCTCGCGGGACACACCGGCCTTTTGCGGATCGATGGCGGTGCGAATGTTGGTGGCGTAATTTTTATCCAGCAGATGGTCAATCGGGTTCTTCACGAAATCCGGGTCGCCCAGGTAGCTGTTGCGGTCCACATAGGCGTGACGCATCGCTTCAATCTGGTAGTGCATGCTCTGGGCCGAGTGATAGCCCAGGTCTTTCATCGGATAGCCTTCGAGAATGCTCATGATCTCGCAAATCACCACGCCACCAGAACTTGGCGGCGGTGCCGAGACCACATGGTAGCCGCGGTAATCGCATTCAATCGGGGCCAGCTCGCGGGTCTTGTAGTTGTCGAGGTCGGCCTGGCTGATGATGCCTTTGTTGGCTTGACTGGAGGTGACGATGGCATCGGCCACCCAGCCTTTATAGAAGCCGTCGGCGCCCTTCTCGGAGATTTCCCGCAGGGTCTTGCCGAGGTCTTTTTGCACCAGTTTCTGACCGACCTGCATAGGCTCGCCGTTGCTCAGGAATATCGAGCCGGAATCGCGCATGTCCTTCTTGAACACGTCAGTGGCGTATTCCAGTAATTCGACATCGCCTTGTTCCAGCACAAAACCGTCTTCGGCGAGCTTGATGGCCGGGGCGATCACTTCCTTGCGCGGTTGGGTGCCGTATTTGTTCAGCGCCAGTTCCATACCGGACACGGTGCCCGGCACGCCAACAGCCAGATGGCCACGAGTGCTCAGGTCAGGAACGACATTGCCCTCCTTGTCGAGGTACATGTCTGCGGTGGCGGCCAGCGGAGCTTTTTCGCGGAAGTCGAGGAAAGTTTTGCGCCCGTCGGCCAACTGAATGGTCATGAAACCGCCGACGCCCAGGTTGCCCGCCGCGGGATAAACCACCGCCAGTGCGTAACCGACCGCTACCGCGGCGTCGACAGCGTTGCCACCGTTCTTGAGCACATCAACGCCCACGTGACTGGCCAGATGCTGGGCGGTGACGACCATCCCGTTTTCGGCCGCGACCGGCGCCACGGAGGCCGCATAAGCACTGAGGCAGCTGAGCGCCAATGAGGTCGCAATCAGCGATTTGGCAAAAGGTTCGAACTTCATGAGTCGGTCTCTTTTTATTTTCAGGTTCTGTAAAAAACAAAGGGAAGGCTTCAAGAGCAGACGCAAGTATGGCTGGGATTGCGTATTGCGCCTCCCCGTCGAGGCCGTATGCTTGGCCGCCGCTCAGCACTTTTAGGGAGTCCACCGGCATGAGTTACACCTTCATCACCCTCGCCTCCCCAGTGGGCGAGTTGAAGCTGGTCGCGAACGGCTCACGACTGGCAGCCATCCTCTGGGAAAACGACAACCCCGAACGGGTGCGGCTTGGGCCGATGCGCGAGGCACCGGACAGTCCGATCCTGATGCGCACCGCTCAGCAACTGCGGGAATACTTTGCGGGCACACGCAAACGTTTCGACCTGGAACTGGATTTTGCCGGGACGGCGTTTCAGAAGAAGGTCTGGGCAGCGCTGCTGACCATTGCGTTTGGTGAAACCCGTAGTTACAGCGAGATCGCCCGGCAGATTGGCAATCCCAGAGCAGTGAGGGCGGTGGGGGCGGCTAACGGCAAGAACCCGATTTCGATTGTTGCGCCGTGTCATCGGGTGATTGGCGCTTCGGGGAAACTCACCGGGTTTGCCGGTGGGCTTGAGGTGAAGGAGCAACTGCTGACGCTGGAAGGATGCGAATGGTCAGGGGCCAGCAGGACTGGCCATTTGTTTTGAGGTGACAGCCGCCGCACTTGTAGCGAGGGGGACACCGCTTAAGTCGTAGCCCCTTCGAGCAGCCCCGCCGTTACCACGGTCATAGACCTCGCGGGGCTGGCGTTGCCATTCGCCATTGTCACGCAGGTAATCGCAGGTGATTTTCTTGAGCCGGTACCAGTCGTGGGACAACACCTGAGACTCGATGAGGTTGACCCGCTCGGCGGTGTTCGACATGACAATGCATCCCTTTTTTTGTCAGAAGGCACGCAGCTTAGGCGAAAACGAAAGCCTGGCGCTAAGAGAGCTGAGCCTTGTATTCCTCCTGATACTGACCCGCCAGCGTCTCTTTCTGTTTGTCGTCGAGTAGCTTGCCGGCCATCTGGAAGAACTTCTGCTCTTCCTCTTCCAGGTGGTGATTGACCTTCTCGGCGAGCTTCTTCGCAGTCGCTAGCCAAGCCGGGCTGGACATCTCGGTCTCGTCCAGTTCCTCCATCATTTCGTCCATCTCGTGATGTTCTGAAATGGCATGACGGCTGAGGTCGACGCCGTTATCGAACTCCATCAGCGGGATGTAGAAGTGCCGCTCTTCAGCGGTTTCGTGGGCTTGAAGTTCGGACTTGAGCTGCTTGTAAGCCTCGATCCGTTCGGGGGTGTCGCCGCTGGTCTGGATCAGCGCATCGGCGTAGGTGCGTTGACGGTCGTGGCTTTCACGCAAGGCTTGGAAAATATTCACGGAGTGTCCTCATAGGCCGCGTTCTGGAATGACGCTGTTTAGGCTAGACATCCGGACGACAGCGACGGTTCCACGAAGAACTAGGCCAGACCGCTGATTATCCGCCGGGGGGCATTTGCCCTGATGAAAACTCAAAGCGAATACCAACCGGCCTGAAGTTGCAGGGTTGTCCTGCAACATAGAATCGCCCCGATGGGTACTGCATCAACCTCAGAGGCACGTCGCCAACGCCGCCAGTCGGCGCTTGGCCACAAAGTCGTCATGCTGCGCGTAATAATTGAGCACAGTGGCCGAAGCGTCAGTCTTCACGTCCACAAAGGACTCCGCCGAGCGCGTGTACACGGTGGTACCGCCCTTCTCGCCAGGTTGCAAATACGCGCCAGCATCGACACCGAACACCGCCTCATCCTGCCAGGAAAACTGCACACACTGGGCGACGATTTTTTCCGGTTTGTCCGACGTCAGGGTTTTGTACGGGGTTCCAGTGCGGGCGTCGTTCATCGTCGAGCCCGCGCATCCCGCCAGCAACGTTACGGCCAGCGCCACCATCAGAATTCGCATTGCGTTCGCTCATCAAGAAAAAGCGGACTGTATCACCGTGGCACGGCGTATCGTTCTGCTTTACTTCATTTATACCGCGACACCGAGTGACGATTCGCGCACCCTGTCGCGCCATTAACGACGCATCGCCCATTTCTCCGGGCTCATTTTTTGGAAAGGCCATGACACCCAACGCCGAATATTACAAACCGACCGCTGAATATGCCGACAAGCTGATCAGCCAGATCGGTCAGACGCCGTCCTGGATTGCCAAGCGAATTGGCGTCACCGACAAGCGGATTCGTTACATCCTCGACGGCGAAAGAACGGTCAAAGGCGAAACCACGCCGATTCAAATGACGTATCCCGAGCAGTTTGCCCTCGAGTGCCTGGCCGCAGCGGCCAAGGCCAGCAAGAAGCAGTCTTCGTAATCCAGCCTAAAGGAGCGACCATGGCGGCAACCGAACAGCAACATGAGCAAGCGCTGAAGAAGTTTCTCGATGAGCGCCCTGAACTGCGCGTCGAACTCGACAACCTCAACCCATTGTTGGCTCAGGCCAAGGGCGAGACCGCAACGCAGTACCGCGACGAACGCTTGCACGAAGCCTTTGAAGCCGAGGCCGAGCGCCTGGGATTGTTTGCCTGGGAGCTGACGCTGCAACTGACCGCCACGACGCCCGAGGACTATCAGGCACAGCGCCTGGAAGTGCACAAGGAAGTGGCCGAGATGGCCGGCATGGACTGGTTGGAGTATTGCGAGTTATATGGATTGAGTAAGTGACCCTTTCGGTCGCTGCCTGAGGACGACCTTCGCTGATGTTGCCATCCCTCTCCACTGATCGCGCCAGTCCACGCCATCGGCATACCCGCAAATGGCGCGGACGCATCGGCATGTCGCTGGTGGCCTGCCTCTCGGTGCTCGCGGGCATGACCGACGCCATCGGCTTCATGGCCAGCGGCGATTTCGTCTCATTCATGAGCGGCAACACCACCCGCCTCGCCGTCGCCATCAGCGACGGCGACCTGGACTTGACCTTGCGCCTGGTGATCCTCGTCGGCACCTTCATCGTCGGCAACGCCTTGGGTATTGTCGTCAGCCGCCTCGGCGGCCGTCGGGCGCTGCCCTTGCTGCTGTGCATCGCCACGCTGCTCTGCGGCGCCGCAGCGTGGCCCTACGTCGAACAATTGCCAGCGCTACTGGCGGCGATCATCGCCATGGGCATGCTCAATGCCGCCGTGGAAGAAGTGAACGGCTTGCCGGTCGGCCTGACCTACGTCACCGGCGCCCTGTCGCGCTTCGGCCGTGGCCTGGGACGCTGGATGCTCGGCGAACGGCGCAACGGTTGGCGCGTGCAACTGATCCCCTGGGCCGGAATGTTTGCCGGCGCAGTACTCGGCGCCGTGCTCGAACATCACCTGGGGCTCAAGGCGTTGTTTGTCAGCGGTCTGTTGGCCGGCGCGGTCGGGCTGCTGTCTCTGAAAATCCCGCGGCGTTGGCAGTTGGGTTACATGCCGCGCTGAATCTTGTGGGGCCCGCACAGACAACATCGATTGAGCCGCCCCGGCGATAAAGCTTTATCATGGCCGCAGTTCTACTGATCGAGTCCGTCATGAAGTTCGCCATCGCGCTGTTTTCCGCTGCCCATGCGCCCTCCTCGCGCCGCGCCTTATTGTTTGCTCAGTCTGCGCTGGCCGGCGGGCATGAGATTGTCCGGCTGTTTTTCTATCAGGACGGCGTCTACAACGCCTCCGGCAGTGTGGTCACGCCGCAGGATGAGCAGGATGTGCCCAAGCAATGGCGCAACTTCGTCACCGAGCATCAACTGGACGGTGTCGTGTGTATCGCGGCCGCCCTGCGTCGTGGCGTGTTGAACGAAGAAGAAGCCAGTCGCTATCAGCGCGAAGCCGTTGCGGTGGGCGCGCCGTGGGAATTGTCTGGACTCGGCCAGCTGCATGACGCGGTGCAGGACGCTGACCGCCTGATCTGTTTCGGAGGCGCGTGAGATGCCTAAATCCTTGCTGATTATCAGCCGTCAGGCGCCTTGGTCCGGGCCTAGTGCGCGCGAAGCGCTGGACATCGTACTGGCCGGCGGCGCTTTTGATCTGCCGATCGGCCTGCTGTTTCTCGATGACGGGGTGTTCCAGCTCGCCGCGAAACAGGATGCCAAGGCCCTCCAGCAGAAAGACCTGAGTGCCAACCTGCAAGCCTTGCCGATGTTCGGTGTCGACGAGCTGTTTGTCTGCGGCGACAGCGTTAGTGAACGAGGCTTGAACCCGGCCGATTTGTCGCTGGACGAAGCTCAGGTGCTGGTCTCCCGCGAGATCACTGCACTTATTGACCGATACGACCAGGTGATCACCCTCTGATGTCGACTTTACATGTGCTGTCTCATTCCCCGTTCGGCGACGATCGCCTGACCAGTTGCCTGCGCTTGATGGGCGCTGACGATGCGCTGCTGCTGACTGGCGACGCAGCCTATGCGTTGCAACCAGGCACCGCGCCGTTCAATGCGCTGAACGCCCGCCATCTGAAACTGTTCGTACTGGCCGAGGACGCCCAGGCTCGCGCGCTGGAGATTCCTGACACGGCCAAGGCCATCGATTACCCGGCTTTCGTCGAGCTGTCGATTCACTACGACAAGGTCAACAGTTGGCTATGAACTCCCTGACGGTCGGCGCCCGTGCCATCGAGTTGGACAAGGACGGTTTCCTGATAGAACTGAGCGACTGGTCCTTTGAGGTGGCCAGCGCCCTGGCCGCTGCCGAAGACATCGAGTTGAGCCCCGAACACTGGGAGATCCTCGAACTGCTGCGCAGTTTCTATGCCCAATTCCAGCTGTCGCCAGCCACCCGCCCGCTGATCAAGTACACAGCGTTGAAGCTGGGCCCGGACAAGGGCAACAGCCTGCACCTGAACCGATTGTTCAAAGGCACCCCCGCCAAACTCGCCGCAAAACTGGCGGGCCTGCCCAAACCGACGAATTGCTTATGACCGACTACCCAGCGCTGACCCTCGAAACCCCCGCCGAACACCCGTTCGCCCAGTTCGTGCGCATTCTCGGCAAAGGCAAACGCGGCGCCCGCGACCTGACCCGGGTCGAAGCCCGCGAAGCCATGGGCATGGTGCTCGACCACAAGGTCGAAGACACCCAGCTCGGCGCATTCCTGATGTTGTTGCGGCACAAGGAAGAAAGCGCCGAGGAGATGGCCGGTTTTACCGAAGCGTTGCGCGAACGTCTAAATCCGCCGGCACTGACCGTCGATCTGGACTGGCCGACGTATGCCGGCAAGAAACGCCATCTGCCATGGTATCTGCTGGCGGCCAAGTGCCTGGCGCAGAAGGGCGTGCGAATCTTCATGCACGGCGGCGGCGCACACACGGCGGGTCGGCTCTATAGCGAACAGTTGCTGGACGAGTTGAAGATTCCGTTATGCCGCGACTGGCAGCAGGTCGGTGAGGCGCTCGATAACGGCGGTCTGGCCTTCATGCCGCTGGTCGATTGGGCACCGCAACTCCAACGAATGATCGACCTGCGCAACACCCTGGGCCTGCGTTCGCCGATCCATTCCCTGACGCGGATTCTCAATCCGTTGGGCGCGCGCTGTGGCCTGCAAAGCATTTTCCACCCCGGTTACCAGGCGGTGCATCGCGATGCCAGCGGTTTGCTCGGCGATACCACGATCGTGGTGAAAGGCGACGGCGGCGAAATCGAGATCAACCCAGACGCCGACAGTCACTTGTACGGCACCACTGGCGGCGAAAGCTGGGACGAGGAATGGCCGCAGCTGTCGGCACAACGCCACGTCAAACCGGCCACCCTAGATCCCGAGTATTTGAAAGCCGTGTGGCGTGGCGACGTAGTCGACAGCTATCCGCAAATGGCGCTGATCTCGACCATGGCCCTGGCCTTGCGGGGCCTCGGCCAAACCCGCGAACACGCCTTCGAAACCGCCCAGCAGTATTGGGACGCTCGGGATAAATCGATTTAACCGATCATAAGCGCCCAACCTTTGCGCTTTTTTATCGAACCTATGTGAATAGACTCCTCTCCAACGCTTATTGGTTGAGGAGTCTTGAACATGGGTTTGTTAGTTGAAGGTCGCTGGCATGACCAGTGGTACGAAAGCGGCAAGGACGGCGCATTCCAGCGTGAACAGGCGCAGCGTCGTAACTGGCTAACCGCCGACGGCGAACCCGGCCCGACGGGTGTCGGCGGCTTTGCGGCCGAAGCCGGTCGTTATCACCTCTATGTGTCCCTCGCCTGTCCATGGGCCCACCGCACGCTGATCCTGCGCACACTCAAAGGCCTCGAAAGCCTCATCGACGTCTCGGTGGTCAGTTGGCTGATGCTGGAAAACGGCTGGACCTTCGACCAGAACCTCGGATCGACCGGCGACAAACTCGATCACTTCAACTTCATGCACCAGCGCTACACCGCCGATACCGCCGATTACACCGGTCGCGTCACGGTGCCGGTGCTCTGGGATAAACAACAGAATCGCATCGTGAACAATGAGTCGGCGGAGATCATCCGCATGTTCAATGGCGCCTTCGATGATTTGACGGGTAATGACCTGGATTTCTACCCGGCGCCGCTGCGGGACAATATCAACGCGCTGAACGAACGGATTTATCCGGCGGTGAACAATGGCGTGTACCGCGCAGGGTTTGCCACGTCGCAGAAGGCTTATGAAGACGCGTTCGATGGGGTGTTCGAGGAGTTTGATCGGCTGGAACAGCTGTTGGGCGCCAATCGTTATCTGACGGGTGAATACCTGACTGAAGCTGATATTCGGTTGTTCACCACGTTGATTCGCTTTGATGCCGTGTATCACGGGCACTTCAAGTGCAACCTGCGACGGATTGCCGACTATCCGAACCTGTCGAATTGGCTAAGAGAGATTTATCAGTGGCCGGGGATTGCCGAGACGGTGGATTTCGAGCACATCAAAAATCACTACTACGCCAGCCACACGACCATTAACCCGACGGGCGTTGTGCCGAAAGGGCCGGCGCAGGATTTCACGGCGCCGCATGATCGGGAGCGGTTGAGTGGGAAAGGGGTTTGGCGTAAAGCCTGACAGATGATCGTGAATGATCGTTCCCAGACGCGTGGGAACGATCCGTTACCGGGTAGTCAGACTTGCGCCTGCGCGCCCTCGAACCACGCCAGTTTCTCGCGCAATTGCACCACTTCCCCAACGATCACCAGCGTCGGCGCGTGCACTTCATGCTCCGCCACCAGACTTGGCAAATCGGCCAAGGTGCCGGTAAACACCCGCTGATTAACGGTGGTGCCCTGCTGGATCAACGCCGCTGGCGTATCCGCCGCGCGACCATGCTTGATCAACTGCTCGCAGATGATCGGCAACCCCACCAACCCCATGTAAAACACCAGGGTTTGCGCCGGGGCAACCAGGTCGGCCCACGGCAAGTCGGAGGAACCGTCCTTCAGGTGCCCAGTGACAAAACGCACAGACTGCGCGTAATCACGGTGAGTCAGCGGAATCCCGGCATACGCCGCGCAACCGCTGGCCGCCGTGATACCCGGCACCACCTGGAACGGGATGCCATGGGCCGCCAGCTCTTCGATCTCTTCACCGCCGCGACCGAAGATGAACGGATCACCGCCCTTCAACCGCACGACCCGCTTGCCTTGCTTGGCCAAATCCACCAATTGCTGGTTGATCTGATCCTGCGGCACAGCGTGATCGGCGCGGCGCTTGCCGACGTAAACCCGCTCGGCATCGCGACGGCACAAATCCAGAATCGCAGGCGCCACCAAGCGGTCATACAGCACCACATCGGCTTGCTGCATCAGGCGCAAGGCGCGGAAAGTCAGCAGGTCGGGATCACCCGGGCCGGCGCCCACCAGGTAGACTTCGCCCGTTGCATTCGGCGCTTCACCGGCAATTTTCGCCCGCATCAGGCGCTCGGCTTCGGCGCCCTGCCCGGCCAGTTGCCGGTCAGCAATCGGGCCCTGGAACACATCTTCCCAGAACGCCCGGCGCTGTTGCACATCCGGGAACAGACGTTTGACCTGGCTGCGAAAACGCGCTGCCAGGCCCGCCAGTTGACCGTAGGTAGAAGGAATCCAGGTTTCCAGTTTGGCGCGGATCAACCGCGCCAGCACCGGCGCATCGCCGCCGCTGGAAACCGCAATGATCAAAGGAGAACGGTCGACGATCGCCGGGAAGATCACGCTGCACAAGGCTGGCGCGTCCACCACGTTGACCGGCACACAACGCCGATGGGCATCGGTGGAAACTTGTGCGTTCAGCGGCTCGTCGTCGGTGGCGGCGATGATCAGCCCGCAACCGTCCAGGTCCGACTCAGCATAGCCTCGGACCAAGCACTCGCCATTGCTGCCGGCAACCAGTTCGCGCAGCTGCGGTTCGATTTCAGGTGCGACCACCCGCAGCAGCGCACCGGCTTCGGCCAGCAGGCGGGATTTGCGCAAGGCAATCTCCCCCCCGCCGACGACCAAGACACGACTGCCGCGAAGGTTATGGAACAGCGGCAGATAGTCCATTCAGCCGATGACCTCAAGGCCACCCATGTACGGTTTCAGTACGTCCGGCACACGGATCGAACCGTCGGCTTGCTGATAGTTTTCCAGCACCGCCACCAGCGTACGACCGACCGCCAGACCAGAACCGTTCAGGGTGTGAACCAGTTCAGGCTTGCCGGTTTCCGGGTTGCGGAAACGCGCTTGCATGCGACGGGCCTGGAAATCGCCGCAGTTGGAGCACGACGAAATCTCGCGGTATTTGTCCTGGCTCGGGATCCACACTTCCAGGTCGTAGGTCTTGACCGCGCTGAAGCCCATGTCGCCAGTGCACAGCGCAATAGTGCGATAAGGCAGTTCGAGCAATTGCAGGACTTTTTCGGCGTTGGCCGTCAGGCCTTCCAGCGCGTCCATCGAGGTCGACGGCTCAACGATCTGGACCATTTCAACCTTGTCGAACTGGTGCTGACGGATCATGCCACGCGTATCGCGACCCGAGGCACCGGCTTCACTGCGGAAGCACGGGGTGTGGGCGACGAACTTGATCGGCAGCAGTTTTGAGTCGACGATTTCGCCGGCGACGATGTTGGTCAGCGACACTTCGGCGGTCGGGATCAGGTACAGATCGGCTTCGCCTTCGCGAGTGATCTTGAACAGGTCTTCTTCGAACTTCGGCAGTTGACCCGTGCCTTGCAGCGCCGGCGCCTGAACCAGATAAGGCGTGTAAGCCTCTTCGTACCCGTGTTCGCTGGTGTGCAGGTTGATCATGAACTGCGCCAGAGCGCGGTGCATTCGAGCAATCGGGCCGCGCAACAAGGCGAAACGGGCACCGGACAGCTTGGCGGCGGTTTCGAAGTCCAGCCAGCCGAATTTCTCGCCCAGAGCGACGTGGTCCTGAACCGGGAAATCGAACACGGTCGGGGTGCCCCAACGACGCACTTCGACGTTGCCGTCTTCGTCACCGCCGATGGGTACAGATTCGTGGGGCAGGTTCGGGATGCCGAGCAGAATCGAATCCAGGTCGGTCTGGATGCCGTCCAGCTCGGTTTTACCGGCGCTCAATTCGTTCGCCATGCGCTCGACGTCGGCCATCAGCGGCGCGATGTCTTCGCCGCGCTGCTTGGCCTGACCGATGGATTTGGAGCGCGCATTACGGTCAGCCTGCAGTGCTTCGGTGCGGGTCTGGACGGTCTTGCGCTGTTCTTCCAGCGCTTCGATGCGCGCAACATCCAGCGTGTAGCCACGGGATGCCAGGCGGTCCGCTACGTCCTGAAGGTTGCTACGTAACAGTTTGGAATCGAGCATATCGGTCTCTCGTTATCAAAGTTTGGTCAAGGACAGGCCTGCCCAGGTAGCGAGCAGCCCGCCGAATACGCTGATGGCAGCATAGCCCACGGCTAGCGGCATTTGCCCGGTTTCCAGCAGGCGCACCGTATCCAGTGAAAAGGAAGAAAAAGTCGTCAGCCCCCCGAGGAAGCCGACCATCAACCCGGTGCGCACCTCGATCGGCACTTCCGGGCGTATCAAAAACAGACCGTATAGAACGCCGATCAGCAAACAGCCGACGATATTAACGGCCAGCGTCGCGGTATAGAAGTGCCGCGGCCAATTAGCGTTGATCCAATTACCGGTGGCAAAACGCAAAAGCGTGCCGGCGATACCGCCCGCTGACACGGCAACGATCAATGGAATCACTATTTTCTCCGCTGCCTAGGGCTTAGACGATCAAGTTGTGCAAGGTAATTGAGCTTCTCGCCAATCTTCAGCTCCAGGCCGCGCGGCACTGGCTGATAGAACGGCTGCGGCTCGAGTTCTTCCGGGAAATAGTCTTCGCCCGCGGCGTAGGCGTCCGGTTCATCGTGGGCGTAACGGTATTCATCGCCATACCCCAATTGCTTCATCAGCTTGGTCGGCGCATTGCGCAGGTGCAGCGGTACTTCCAGCGAACCGTGTTCGGTGGCGCTGCGCATCGCCGCTTTGAAGCCCATGTACACCGCGTTGCTTTTCGGCGCACAAGCCAGGTAGGTGATGGCCTGGGCCACCGCCAATTCACCTTCAGGGCTGCCGAGGCGCTCCTGCACTTCCCATGCCGCCAGGCACAGGCTCAAGGCGCGGGGGTCGGCGTTGCCGATGTCTTCGCTGGCCATGCGCACCACCCGCCGGGCCAGGTACAACGGATCACAACCACCGTCGATCATCCGAGCGAACCAATATAACGCGCCATCCGGGTTGGAGCCGCGCACCGATTTATGCAGCGCAGAGATCTGGTCGTAAAACGCTTCGCCGCCCTTGTCGAAACGCCGGCGGGTATCGCCGAGCAGGCTTTGCAGCAGGTCGACGCCGATCTCGCTGTTGTCTTCAGCCAGGTCCGAGGCGTTTTCCAGCAGGTTGAGCAGACGCCGGCCATCGCCATCGGCGGCCGACAGCAGCATCTGGAAGCCTTCGTCGCTGAGGGTCAATTGCCGCTTGCCCAAGCCACGCTCTTCGGTCAGCGCGCGATGCACCAACTTGCGCAGGGCCGCCTCATCGAGGCTTTTGAGCACGTAGACGCGGGCTCGGGAAAGCAATGCATTGTTGAGTTCAAACGAGGGATTTTCAGTGGTTGCACCGATGAAGATCAGCGTGCCGTCTTCAACGTATGGCAGGAACGCATCCTGCTGGGACTTGTTGAAGCGATGCACTTCATCGACGAAGAGGATGGTCCGCTTGCCGTACTGCCCGGCCTGTTGCTTGGCGATGTCCACCGCCTGACGGATTTCCTTCACGCCGGCCAGTACCGCCGAAACCGTTTCGAAGTGCGCGTCCGAGACTTCCGCCAGCAACCGCGCCAGGGTGGTCTTGCCCACACCCGGTGGGCCCCAGAAAATCATCGAGTGCAGGGCACCCTGCTCCAGGGCTTCGCGCAAAGGCTTGCCACGAGCCAGCACGTGCTCCTGACCGACGTACTCGTCCAGATTGGCGGCACGTAAACGGGCGGCCAAGGGCTGAGCAATCGGGGCAATGCGAAACAGGTCCATCACGTGCGTTTGAAACCTCTGATTTATTCCTGGATCACGTCGGCACCCTTGGGGATGTCGAACTTGAACCTGGACGCCGGAATCGGCTCGTTGGCTTTCACGCCGGTGAACAGGATGTTGGTGCGCTGACCGATGCTGTCGATCATCTGCATGTCATTGACCAGACCGTTGCGGAACGACAGGCGCAGGCTGTCGAACAGGGTGTCCTTGGTTTTCGGCTTCAAGGTGAAGTCGATCACGCCACCGGCTTCCTTGGCGCTGACGTCGAAGCTCTCGCTAATCTTGGACACGTCACCGGACAGCAGCAACGCCGGGGTCTGGGTCAGGCGCTTATCGAGGTTCTTGATGGTGGCCTGCTCCAGGTCCGGATCCCACAATGTCACCTTCTTGCCGTCGGAGATCATCGTTTGCTCGGCCGGGGCATTGGTGTGCCAGTAAAACAAACCAGGACGCTGCAAGGACATTTCACCCGCGGCTTCCTGCAACTGGGTACCACTGCCGTCGAGGGTCAGCTGGGAGAAACGCGCGGTCAGGGTCTGGGATTTTTCCAGCAGTTGGGTCAGACGTGCCACGTCCTTGTCATCGGCGTGGGCCGAGAGCGTGGTCAAAGCCAAAACCGGCAGCAACAGCATGCGGATAAGACGCATCGGAGTCCTCATAACATTCGTGGGAGTGCGGGCGGCGCCTGTTGGCCCCCCCCGCAATTCAAATCAGTCGCGTACCGGGCCAGGGGCCAGAACTTCACGCGAGCCGTTGGTATTCATTGACGTCACGACCCCGGCCATTTCCATGGCTTCGATCATGCGCGCAGCGCGGTTGTAGCCGATTTTCAGCTTGCGCTGAACCGCAGAGATGGACGCGCGACGGCTTTCCAGGACGAACTGCACAGCTTCGTCGTAAAGCGCATCGGATTCGCTGTCTTCGTCGCCACCGCCACTGCCACCGTCAAAACCGCTACCGGCCTCTTCAACACCGGCAAGGATGTCGTCGTTGTATGAGGGAGCACCACGCAGTTTCCAGGCTTCAACCACCCGGTGAACCTCGTCATCGGACACAAACGCGCCGTGGACACGAATCGGCAGACTGGTGCCTGGAGGCATGTAGAGCATGTCGCCGTGACCCAGCAATTGTTCGGCGCCGCCCTGGTCGATGATGGTCCGGGAGTCAATCTTGCTCGATACCTGGAACGCCATGCGCGTCGGGATGTTCGCCTTGATCAAACCGGTGATCACGTCAACCGACGGACGCTGCGTCGCAAGGATCAAGTGGATACCGGCCGCACGAGCTTTCTGGGCGATACGGGCGATCAGTTCTTCAACCTTCTTGCCGACGATCATCATCATGTCGGCGAATTCGTCGACGACCACGACGATGGTCGGCAGCTTGGTCAGCAGCGGTGCTTCGTCGTGAATGCTTTCGCGCTTGTACAACGGATCGGTCAACGGTGTACCGGCGTCCTGGGCTTCCTTGACCTTGGCGTTGAAGCCCGACAGGTTTCGCACGCCCATCTTCGCCATCAGTTTGTAGCGGCGCTCCATCTCCGCCACGCTCCAGCGCAGGGCGTTGGCAGCGTCCTTCATGTCAGTGACCACTGGGCACAACAGGTGCGGAATGCCTTCGTAGATCGACAGCTCAAGCATTTTCGGGTCGATCATGATCAGCTTGGCGTCTTCCGGGCCGGACTTGAACAGGATCGACAGGATCATCGCGTTCACGCCCACCGATTTACCGGAACCGGTCGTACCGGCTACCAGCAAATGAGGCATTTTCGCCAAGTCGGTGATGACCGGTTTGCCGCCGATGTCGTGACCCAGGGCCAGGGTGACCGGAGACTTGAAGTTGTCGTATTCGGGGGTCGACAGCACTTCGGAGAAACGCACGATCTGGCGGTCTTCGTTGGGAATCTCGATACCGACGGTGGTCTTGCCCGGAATCACTTCCACCACACGTACGCTGGTCACGGCCAGGGAGCGCGCCAGGTCTTTTGCCAGGTTGGAGATACGGCTGACCTTGACGCCTGCGGCCGGCTGAATTTCGTAACGGGTAATGACCGGGCCCGGGTGAATGGAATCCACCGAGACTTCGACGCCGAATTCCTTGAGCTTGATTTCCAACAAGTGGCCAACCGCAGCCAGGGATTCAGGCGAGTAATTGAGTTGTTTCTTTTCTGCCGGGTCGAGAATCGAGATCGGTGGCAAGGTGCCTTCGACGGCGCTGTCGACGAACAACGGTGCCTGTTTCTCTTTTTCGACGCGATTGCTGGGCGCCGATGGCGTGGGCGGCGCCGGGGCAATCACCGGCGGCACCTGCTTCTCGCGGTCCGACATGTGCTTGCTCAGGGCCTGCTCACGCTCGATCAGGCGTTCCTTGACCTTGGCCTGCTCGCGTTTGTCGGTGACGGTCGGAGCCACCACGTCATGGACGCGGTCGTCGACCTCACGCAGTTGGGCGACCAGTTGCTTGCGTTCGGTGCGGGCAACCCACCAGCGATTGGCCGCGCCCTGGAACAATTCGAACAGGTCCAGGGTGATCTTGCCGGTGAGGTCCATCACTTTGAACCACGACAGGTCGGTGAACACCGTCAGGCCAAACAGGAACAACGCGATGAGCAACAGCGTACTGCCCTGGATATTCAGGGCGTTCCTGGCCAGATCACCGAGGCTTTCGCCCAAAGCGCCGCCAGCACCGGCCGGCAGGCCGGTCGCGGCGTGGAAATGAATATGAGCCAGGGCCGCGCCCGAGAGCACCAGAAACACCAGACCGATCAGGCGCCAGGAGAACAACCAGCCGCTCCAATCCCACTGCTCGTGGCGTTGACGGAAGATTTGATAAGCCTTGATCGCCAGCAACAGCGGAAAGATGTAGGCGAAGTAACCCAACACCATGAACAGGATATCGGCGCTGTAGGAGCCGACCGGTCCGCCGAAGTTCTGCACATCGTCGATCTTGCTGTTATGGCTCCAACCCGGATCGTCCTTGCTGTAGGTCAACAAAGCCATCATCAGGAACAGGCACAAGCCGCCGATGGCGATCAATGCACCTTCCTTGAGCCGGTAGTGCAACTGCTGGCGCCAGAGCGGAACGACTGTTTTGGGTGCTGCGGTGGATTTCTTCAAAACGCTTCTTTTCCTGCGCCTATGGCGCGTCCATCTGCTGAGTGACTATAAAAAACTGCCCAATCCAGGCAGGTAAAAAAGATAACAGGTGTAACTGGGACTACTTTTAACACTACGCTCCGGTTTTTATAAACACGGCGCGCAGCGCTTAATTTATTACAAACACTGTAACAGGCAGGCATTGTACGGGTTTGTTCGTCCGATGCCATGCTTGAAAACCAAGATGCAGCATAGTCCACAGCGCATAATGCGCGGCTCAATTTGAGCATGCATTCTCTTTTGTGACAAAGGCTTATGAGGTGTTTTTATGAGCGAAGCGAAGCATTCCCGCCTGATCATTCTGGGTTCCGGCCCTGCCGGTTACAGCGCAGCCGTTTATGCCGCTCGCGCCAACCTCAGCCCCGTTGTCATTACCGGCATACAGGCAGGTGGCCAGCTCACCACCACCGTCGACGTCGACAACTGGCCCGGTGATGTCGAAGGCCTCACCGGCCCGGCGCTGATGGAACGCATGCAAAAACACGCCGAGCGTTTTCACACCAAGATCGTCTACGACCACATCCACACCGCCAAGTTGCAACAGCGCCCATTCGAACTCATCGGTGACAGCGGCACTTACACCTGTGATGCGCTGATTATCGCCACCGGCGCCTCGGCGCAATACCTGGGACTGCCATCGGAAGAGACATTTGCCGGCAAAGGGGTATCGGCCTGCGCGACGTGCGACGGTTTCTTCTACCGCAATCAGGTGGTCGCAGTCGTTGGCGGCGGCAACACGGCGGTTGAAGAAGCGCTGTACCTGTCAAACATCGCCAAGGAAGTTCACCTGATTCACAGGCGCGACAAGTTGCGCTCGGAGAAGATTCTTCAGGACAAGCTCTTCGAAAAAGCCACCAACGGCAATATCCGCCTGCACTGGAACCAGAATCTGGATGAAGTGCTGGGTGATGCCAGCGGTGTGACCGGCGCCCGCCTGCGGGACAGCCACACTGGCGAAACCCGTGAATTGCCGCTGACCGGCGTGTTCATCGCTATTGGCCACAAACCCAACACCGACCTGTTCAAGGGCCAGCTGAAAATGCGTGACGGCTATTTGCTGGTCAAGGGTGGCAGCGAAGGCGATGCGACCAGCACCGAAATTGCGGGCGTGTTTGCCGCCGGTGACGTGGCCGACCACGTTTACCGCCAGGCCGTGACTTCTGCCGGGGCCGGCTGCATGGCCGCACTGGACGCCGAGAAGTATCTGGACGACATTCCCGTCGTTTGACGGCACACTTCACGATGGGCCCACCCGCGCCCACCGTCACCCTCCCCTTCTGCAAGCCCGGATGCCATGCTGACTTGGTTACAACGCAACACCCTGACCTTCCCGCCCCTGGAAAAAGCCATGCGCGATCCCAACGGACTGCTGGCTGCGGGCGGGGACCTGTCCGCCGACCGTCTGATTCAGGCCTATCGCCACGGCTGTTTTCCTTGGTTCTCGCAAGGCCAGCCGATTCTCTGGTGGTCGCCGGACCCACGCACCGTGCTGTTTCCCGACGAACTGCATGTCTCGCGCAGCCTGAACAAACTGCTGCGCCAGCAACGCTATCAAGTGACCTTTGATCAGGATTTTGCCGCGGTCATCCGCGCTTGCGCCGCGCCTCGGGATTACGCCGACGGCACCTGGATCACAGAAGCCATGCAGAAGGCCTACCTCGAGCTGCACAGGCGTGGCTACGCCCACTCGGTAGAAGTCTGGGACCAGGGCGAACTCGTCGGCGGGCTATACGGCCTGGCGATGGGTCAGCTGTTTTTCGGCGAGTCCATGTTCAGCCACGCCGATAACGCCTCGAAATATGGCTTTGCCACACTGGTCCGACATCTGAAAGACTCAGGCTTTGTGCTGATCGACTGCCAGATGCCTACCGACCATCTGCACAGCCTCGGCGCCCGAGCGATTCCTCGCAGCGAGTTTGCCGGTTACCTTACGCAGCATCTGGATCAGCCCAACCGCGCACTCTGGGTTTGCTGAGCGACTTTGGCGCGCGTGGCTTACACTTAATCAAAAGCTTATCCCGAGGGTTGATCATGACCGAGTTGGCGCGCTTGAAGTTCTATGCCACTCAGCCCCACTCTTGCAGCTATCTGCCAGAGGAACAGGCCACGACCTTGTTCCTCGATCCTAGTCAGCCCATGGATGTGCATGTCTATGCAGACCTGTCTGAAATGGGTTTCCGTCGTAGCGGCGATCATCTTTACCGGCCTCATTGCCAGAATTGCAATGCGTGCGTACCGGCGCGCATCCCTGTGGCGCAATTTTCGCCCAACCGCCAGCAGAAACGCATTTTCAAACGCAACGTCGACCTACAGGTGCGCCCTGCCAGGCCGCAATTCAGCGAAGAGTATTTCGACCTTTATCAGCGGTATATCGAACAGCGTCACGCCGATGGCGATATGTACCCGCCGAGTCGCGATCAGTTTGCGACGTTTCTGGTACGTGACCTGCCGTTTTCCCGATTCTACGAATTCCGACTCGAAGGACGACTGGTGGCGGTGGCCGTCACCGACTTGCTGCCAAACGGTCTGTCGGCCGTTTACACGTTCTACGAACCCGCTGAAGAACGCCGTAGCCTGGGGCGCTATGCGATTCTCTGGCAAATCGCCGAGGCTCAGCGTCTAGAGCTGGAAGCCGTCTATCTGGGTTATTGGATCAAAAACTGCAAAAAAATGAGTTACAAGACTCAATATCGTCCTATCGAACTGCTGATTAATCAGCGCTGGGTCATCCTGAACTAGAGCAGACCGTAAACCCCTTGGCTTAAACCCCATTTTTCGGGCACAATGCACGCCGCTTTTGCCTGGCGCAGTTGCACCGGGCCATTCATTGGACACCGAGGGCTTTACTGCATGTCGAAAGAAGACAGCTTCGAAATGGAAGGCACTGTCGTCGACACCCTGCCCAACACCATGTTTCGTGTGGAGTTGGAAAATGGGCACGTCGTAACCGCGCATATCTCCGGCAAGATGCGCAAGAACTACATTCGTATTCTTACCGGCGACAAAGTGCGCGTCGAGCTGACGCCCTATGACTTGAGCAAAGGGCGCATCACTTACCGCGCTCGCTAATCAAGTCAATACAAAACGCCCGGTTTATGCCGGGCGTTTTTGTGCGCGCGTGATTTTATGCCGCGCAGGGACAATGCGGGAGCGGGTGTAGATCCGGCGGACAGCAAAAAGGCGCCTTTCGGCGCCTTTTGCTTTCCTGAGATAACTGTCAGGCCATTTCAGCCGTGGTCTCGAAGTCGAAGGTCAGCTCGCCGTCCTTGAGATCGATGTGAACCACACCACCATGGTCGGCCAGTTCGCCAAAGAGGATCTCTTCCGCCAGCGGACGCTTGATCTTGTCCTGAATCAAACGCGCCATTGGTCGAGCACCCATTGCCGTGTCGTAACCACCCGCTGCCAGCCAACTGCGCGCCGCGTCCGTCACTTCCAGCTGCACACGCTTGTCTTCCAGCTGCGCCTGAAGCTCGGTAAGGAACTTGTCCACCACACTTTTGATGACCTCATGGCTGAGGCGACCAAACTGGATAATGGTGTCCAGACGGTTGCGGAACTCTGGCGTAAAGCTCTTCTTGATCACTTCCATCGCATCGGACGAGTGGTCCTGATGAGTGAAACCGATCGAAGCGCGAGCGGCCGTTTCGGCACCGGCGTTGGTCGTCATGATGACGATCACGTTACGGAAATCCGCCTTGCGCCCGTTGTTATCGGTCAGCGTACCGTGGTCCATGACCTGCAGCAGCAGGTTGAAGACTTCCGGATGCGCCTTCTCGATTTCATCGAGCAACAGCACGCAATGAGGCTGCTTGGTGATGGCTTCGGTCAGCAGACCACCCTGGTCGAACCCGACATAACCCGGAGGCGCACCGATCAGACGCGATACGGTGTGGCGTTCCATGTACTCGGACATGTCGAAGCGCACCAACTCGATGCCCAGCGCCTTGGCCAACTGACGCGCCGCTTCGGTTTTACCGACGCCGGTTGGCCCTGCGAACAGGAACGAACCGACAGGCTTGTCAGGCGACTTGAGGCCGGCACGGGACAGCTTGATCGCAGTCGACAGCGAGTCGATTGCGGCATCCTGGCCAAATACCGTCAGCTTCAGGTCACGCTCCAGGTTACGCAGCAACTCTCTGTCAGAGCTGTTGACGTGCTTGGGCGGAATCCGCGCGATTTTCGCAACGATGTCCTCGACCTGAGGCACTTCGATACGCTTGACCCGTTTCTCGACCGGCTGCAGGCGCTGATAGGCGCCCGCCTCGTCGATCACGTCGATGGCCTTGTCCGGCATGTGCCGGTCATTGATGTAGCGCGACGCCAGTTCCGCAGCGGCACGCAAGGCCTCATCGCTGTATTCGATGCCGTGGTGCGCTTCGAAACGCCCTTTCAGGCCACGCAGAATGCTGATGGTGTCTTCAACCGAAGGTTCGGACACATCGACCTTCTGGAAGCGCCGAGCCAGGGCCCGATCCTTCTCGAAGATCCCGCGAAACTCCTGGAACGTGGTCGAACCGATGCAACGGATATCACCCGACGACAGCAGCGGCTTGAGCAGGTTCGAGGCATCCATGACCCCACCGGACGCGGCACCCGCACCAATGATGGTGTGGATTTCGTCGATGAACAGGATCGCCTGCGGACGTTTTTTCAGCTCATTGAGCAACGCCTTGAAGCGCTTCTCGAAATCGCCGCGGTATTTTGTCCCGGCCAGCAAGGCCCCCAGATCGAGGGAATACACCACGCTATTGGCCAGTAAGTCCGGCACCTGGTTGTCGACAATGCGCTTGGCCAGCCCTTCGGCTATCGCGGTTTTACCCACGCCCGCCTCGCCCACCAGCAACGGATTGTTTTTGCGACGACGCGCCAGGATCTGCGCGACGCGCTCGACTTCCAGCTCACGGCCTACCAATGGATCGATTCGACCCTGGCGCGCGAGTTCGTTGAGGTTGCTGGCATAAGCATCCAGAGGATTGCCTGAAGAAGAAGACTCACCGCCCTCGTCGTCCTGCATATCTTGCTCACCTTCAGAGTGATCGCCATGCCCCGGCACTTTGGAAATGCCATGTGCGATGTAGTTGACGACATCGATGCGCGCAACGCTCTGCTGTTTCAGCAGGAACACTGCCTGACTCTCTTGCTCACTGAAGATCGCGACCAGTACGTTGGCACCAGTCACTTCGCGTTTGCCCGAGCTCTGTACGTGAAAGACAGCACGCTGCAGAACACGCTGGAAGCCCAGGGTTGGCTGAGTCTCACGATCCTCGTCATGAACGGGGATCAATGGCGTGGTGGAGTCGATGAACTCCTGCAGATCGTGCTTGAGTTTGTCGAGGTTTGCGCCGCAGGCACGCAAAACGGTGGCGGCAGCCTCATTGTCCAATAGGGCCAGCAGGAGGTGTTCGACGGTCATGAATTCATGACGCTTCGAGCGTGCCTCCTTGAAGGCAAGATTGAGGGTGACTTCGAGCTCGCGGTTTAACATAGCTTCACCTCATACCCAAGTGGTCGGCGATTAACCGTCCTTCTCGATTTCACAGAGTAGCGGATGCTGGCTTTCCCTGGCGTACTGGTTGACCTGCATGGCCTTAGTCTCGGCGATGTCGCGGGTAAACACTCCACATACTGCCCGTCCTTCTGTGTGGACGGCCAGCATGACCTTGGTCGCCAGCTCCCGATTCAGGTTAAAAAACACCTCGAGCACTTCGACGACGAAATCCATCGGTGTGTAGTCATCATTGAACAAAACCACCTTGTACATCGGCGGCGCCTGTAAAGCAGGCTTTGCCTCCTGAACAGCAATACCTGCGGAATCGTCGTCGTGAGCCCCCGGATGATCTTTTTGGAGAGCCGGGCGATCCTGATTGAATGTTAGTCGAATCTGGCTGATTGCATGCATGGAAAGAGAGGTTCGTCAGTAGTTCAAATACAGTGGTGGGGGCGGCTATGGACGATTTCAACTCCGACCGCCCGGTCACCTTGACTATCGGCAAAACGGTGTTACAACCAATAGAGCCCACAGTGGGTAAAAAAGGTCCGCGGAGTCAATCTTATTTCCAGGAAATGACTGCGGATGAACTGGATGATACTCCAGTGATGGAGTCTGTTGCAGAGGGATATGGGTATGTCAGGTGTCAAGGTCAGCGGCAAGGTCAAATGGTTCAACAATGCCAAGGGTTACGGCTTCATCAACGAGGAAGGCAAGAGCGAAGATCTGTTCGCCCACTACTCAGCCATCAAGATGGACGGTTATAAAACCCTGAAAGCCGGGCAAGCCGTCATCTTTGAGATCATTCAGGGCCCAAAAGGCCTGCATGCCGTGAACATAGGCGCGCCTGTTGATGCTCAGGCGGTCACCGCTCCCGCTGGTGAACAGACCGTTACGGCCTGAGACTGCACTTACCATCCAGTCATAAAAAACCGCCCGACTCAATCACTTGAGTCGGGCGGTTTTTTCAGGCTTGAGAGTGTCTTGCCTGAATTTCGCTTACATGTGCGAAATCAGCGCATCACCGAACGCGGACGAAGACAGCAGTTTCGCGCCTTCCATCAGACGTTCGAAGTCATAGGTCACGGTCTTGGCCGAAATCGCGCCGTTGGTGCCTTTGATGATCAGATCAGCCGCTTCGGTCCAGCCCATGTGGCGCAGCATCATCTCTGCGGACAGGATCAGCGAGCCCGGGTTGACCTGGTCCTTGCCTGCGTACTTCGGCGCAGTACCGTGGGTCGCTTCGAACATCGCAATGGTGTCAGACAGGTTGGCACCCGGTGCGATACCGATACCGCCCACTTCCGCCGCCAGGGCGTCAGAGAGGTAGTCGCCGTTCAGGTTCAGGGTCGCGATCACATCGTATTCGGCCGGGCGCAGCAGGATCTGCTGGAGCATGGCGTCGGCGATGGCATCTTTGACGATAACGTTCTTGCCGGTTTTAGGGTTTTTGAACTGCATCCATGGACCGCCATCGAGCAGGGTCGCGCCGAACTCTTCAGCCGCCACTTCGTAGGCCCACTCCTTGAAGGCACCTTCGGTGAACTTCATGATGTTGCCTTTGTGCACGATGGTCAGCGAGTCGCGGTCGTTGTCGACCACATACTGCAGCGCTTTTCGCGCCAGACGCTTGGTGCCTTGCAGCGAAACCGGCTTGATGCCGATACCGCAATTTTCGTCGAAACGGATTTTGGTGACGCCCATTTCTTCTTTAAGGAACTTGATGACCTTGGTCGCTTCCGGCGAACCGGCTTTCCACTCGATACCGGCGTAGATGTCCTCCGAGTTCTCACGGAAGATCGTCATGTCGACGTCGCCTGGCTTCTTGACCGGGCTCGGCACGCCTTCGAACCAGCGCACAGGGCGCAGGCAAACATAAAGATCGAGCTGCTGACGCAGGGCAACGTTCAGGGAACGGATGCCGCCACCGACCGGAGTGGTCAGAGGGCCTTTGATGGAAACCACGTAATCCTTTACCGCGTCCAGGGTTTCCTGAGGTAGCCAGGTGTCCTGATCGTAAACCTGAGTCGCTTTCTCCCCGGCGTAGACTTCCATCCAGGAAATTTTGCGCTCGCCGCCGTAAGCCTTCTTAACAGCAGCATCGACAACCTTGATCATGACCGGGCTGATATCAACGCCAATACCGTCACCTTCGATGAAGGGGATGATCGGGTTGTTAGGAACATTGAGAGAATGGTCCGCGTTGACGGTGATTTTGTCGCCGACTGCTGGAACCTGAATCTTCTTGTATCCCATGCTGAACTCCATTGTTTGGATTGAACATCTGGCTTCGTTCGAGCGTACCCCAGTTAAATCGGCACGCAAACCCTATGTTCCAACCATCTGCCGCAAAGCTGCACAGTTCGCGACGTACAAGCCTGAAAGCAAAGGGAAAAGCGCCAAACTCAAGCACGGTGCAAGACTCTACGCCCCGCTCGCCCCTGCGACCTTTAGACCAATGGACGACAATCGCTGGATATGAACCATCGGCAGATTGCCAGCTACCTATGTATAATGCCGCCCGCTGACCGCAGAGTCACGACGGCCGACCTCTCCTGCAACTGAATAAGTAGCCGAGACTTTGGGCCCGAAAAGCAGGACTGTTACCGCAGTCCACCCGCTTGACGCTCGACTGATGCACCCAACATCACCGCGAAGAAATCTCGACATTCGGCTCATGGATGACTTTGAACGAACGCGCTTACCCGGCGCCCCTCGAGGTTTTCTGCGCACGCTTTAGCAAAGAAGAGAGAGTTAATCCGAATATGCCCACCCGCTCGAAGATCATCTATACCTTCACCGACGAAGCTCCCGCCCTCGCCACCTATTCACTGTTGCCTATCGTAGAGGCCTTCACCGCCTCCGCTGATATCGCCGTGGAAACCCGCGATATCTCTCTTGCAGGGCGCATCCTGGCCAGCTTCCCCGAGCAATTGGGTGACAAAGCCGTAGCCGACCACCTCGCCGAACTGGGCGACCTGGCCGTTACGCCTGAAGCCAACATCATCAAGTTGCCGAACATCAGCGCCTCGGTTCCGCAACTGCAAGCCGCGATCAAGGAACTGCAAGCCCAAGGCTTTGCACTGCCTGACTACCCGGAAACCGTGACCAGCGACGCCGACAAGCTCGCCAGGTCGCGTTACGACAAGATCAAGGGCAGTGCCGTGAACCCGGTTCTGCGCGAAGGCAACTCCGATCGTCGTGCACCGCTGTCGGTCAAGAACTACGCGCGCAAGCACCCGCACAAAATGGGCGCCTGGGCTACGGACTCCAAGTCCCACGTTGCGCACATGAGCACCGGCGATTTCTACGGCAGCGAAAAAGCTGCCCTGATCGACGCTGCTGACGCCGTCAAAATCGAACTGATCGCTCAAGACGGCACCACCACCGTCCTGAAAGAAAAAACCACCGTGCAAGCCGGTGAGATCCTCGATTGCGCGGTACTGAGCAAAAACGCCCTGCGCAGCTTCGTCGCTGCCGAGATCGAAGACGCTAAAGCCAAAGGCGTGCTGCTGTCGGTTCACCTCAAAGCCACCATGATGAAGGTCTCCGACCCGATCATGTTCGGCCAGATCGTTGCCGAGTTCTATAAAGACGCACTGGCCAAGCACGCTGACGTGTTGGCACAGATCGGCTTCAACCTGAACAACGGCATCGGCGACCTTTACGCACGCATCAAGGCTTTACCGGCGGAACAGCAAGCGCAGATCGAAGCGGACATCCAGGCGGTCTACGCCGTTCGTCCGTCGTTGGCCATGGTCAATTCCGACAAAGGCATCACCAACCTGCACGTGCCGAGCGACGTTATCGTCGACGCCTCGATGCCGGCGATGATCCGTGACTCCGGCAAAATGTGGGGCACTGACGGCCAGTTGCACGACACCAAGGCTGTGATTCCGGATCGCTGCTACGCCACCATCTACCAGGCAGTAATCGAAGACTGCAAGCTGCACGGCGCTTTCGATCCAACCACCATGGGCAGCGTGCCAAACGTTGGCCTGATGGCGAAAAAAGCTGAAGAGTACGGCTCGCACGACAAGACCTTCCAGATTAAAGCCAACGGTGTGGTTCGGATTTCTGACGGCGCTGGCCGCACCCTGCTGGAACAGTCGGTTGAAGCCGGCGACATCTTCCGCATGTGCCAGACCAAAGACGCGCCGATCCAGGACTGGGTCAAACTGGCCGTCAACCGTGCTCGCGCGAGCAGCACGCCAGCGATCTTCTGGCTGGACCCAATGCGCGCCCACGACGGCGTGGTGATCGAGAAAGTTCAGGCCTACCTGAAAGATCACGACACCGCAGACCTGGACATCCGCATCATGTCGCCCGTCGACGCGATGGCGCTCACCCTAGGCCGTACCCGCGAAGGCAAGGACACCATTTCGGTGACCGGCAATGTACTGCGCGATTACCTGACTGACCTGTTCCCGATCATGGAACTGGGCACCAGCGCCAAGATGCTGTCGATCGTGCCACTGATGAACGGCGGTGGTTTGTTCGAAACCGGCGCCGGCGGCTCGGCACCCAAGCACGTTCAGCAACTGCTGGAAGAGAACTTCCTGCGCTGGGACTCCCTGGGCGAGTTCCTGGCCCTGGCCGCCTCCCTTGAGCACCTGGGTGTTACCTACAACAACCCTAAAGCGCTGGTGCTGGCCAAGACCCTGGATCAGGCCACCGGCCAGTTCCTGGACAACAACAAGTCGCCATCGCGCAAAGTCGGCAGCATCGACAACCGCGGCAGCCACTTTTACCTGGCGCTTTACTGGGCTCAAGCCCTGGCCGCCCAGACCGAAGACGCTGCACTGCAAGCGCAGTTCGGCGAACTGGCCAAGACCCTGACCGAGAACGAAGCAACCATCGTTGCCGAGCTCAACGCCGTTCAGGGCAAGCCCGTGGACATCGGCGGTTACTTCCACGCCAATGCCGAGCTGATCAGCAAGGCCATGCGCCCGAGCAACACCTTCAACGCCGCGATCGCTGCGTTGGTTTAAGGTTGTAAGGATGCAAAGAAGCCCCGGCCCCGTGCCGGGGTTTCTGTTTCCAGCACCCACGCCTACAGTTTGATGACCGGAGGATATTTCATGACTTGGCAACCCCACATCACCGTCGCCACAATCGTCGAAGACAATGGCCGCTTCTTGATGGTCGAAGAACTCAAGGGCGGACGAGCGGTGCTCAACCAGCCCGCCGGCCACCTGGACCCGAACGAAACCCTGATCGAAGCCGCCGCGCGCGAAACCCTTGAGGAAACCGGCTGGGATGTCGAGCCGACCGGCGTGGTGGGGATTTACCTCTATACCGCGCCGAGCAACGGCGTGACCTACCAGCGGGTCTGCTTCACCGCCAAAGCCTTGAAACACCGTCCTGACTATCAACTGGACGACGGCATTGTCGGAGCAAAATGGCTGACGCGTGACGAATTGCTGGCCCAGCGCGCCAACTGGCGCAGTGAGCTGATCATCCGCTGTATCGATGATTATCTGGACGGTCAACACTTCAGTCTCGAACTGATCCGCCCTTCTCTTTAGCCTTGCGGGCTTTGGCCTGTTAGAATCGCGTCCTTTTTCAAGACACTCATTGAATCCCTATGCGTGATCCAGCCCCTTCTGACACACAAAAGAAGCGCGTCATTGTCGGCATGTCCGGCGGCGTGGACTCTTCCGTTTCCGCTCTCCTGCTGATCGAGCAGGGTTATGAGGTGGAAGGCCTGTTCATGAAGAACTGGGAAGAAGACGATGGAACGGAATACTGCACCGCCATGGATGACCTGGCGGATGCGCAGGCGGTGTGCGACAAGATTGGCATCAAGCTGCACACCGCCAACTTCGCTGCCGAGTACTGGGACAACGTATTTGAGCACTTCCTGGCCGAATACAAGGCCGGTCGCACGCCGAACCCGGACATCCTCTGCAACCGCGAGATCAAGTTCAAGGCGTTCCTCGACTACGCCATGATGCTTGGCGCCGACCTGATCGCCACCGGTCACTACGTGCGTCGTCGCGACATCGATGGCCGCACCGAGCTGCTCAAGGGCCTGGACCCGAACAAGGACCAGAGTTACTTCCTGCACGCCGTCGGCGGTGAACAGATCGCCAAGACCCTGTTCCCGGTCGGCGAGCTGGAAAAACCCGAAGTCCGCGCAATTGCCGAGAAACACGAACTCGCCACCGCAAAGAAAAAGGATTCCACCGGGATCTGCTTTATCGGCGAACGCCGCTTTAGCGACTTCCTCAAGCAGTACCTGCCGGCCCAACCGGGCGAGATCAAGACCACCGAAGGTGAAGTTATCGGCCGTCACCACGGTTTGATGTACCACACCATCGGCCAGCGCCAGGGCCTGGGCATCGGCGGTTTGAAAGACGCCGGTGACGAGCCGTGGTACGTGCTGATCAAAGACCTGGAGCACAACGAGCTGATCGTTGGCCAGGGCAATGACCACCCATATCTGTTCTCCCGCGCCCTGCTCGCCTCGGACATCTATTGGGTCAACCCGATCGACCTGACTGAGCCGCGCAAGCTGACGGCCAAAGTCCGCTATCGCCAGAGCGATCAACCCTGCACGCTGGAACAAACCGCCACCGGCTACCGCGCAACCTTCGATGACCCGCAACGCGCGGTCACCCCAGGCCAGTCCGTGGTGTTCTACGACGGTGAAATCTGCCTCGGCGGCGGCGTGATCGAAATTGCAGAACCGTGGACCAGCAAGGGCACTTCTACAGGCCAGCCGCAATGAACCCGACTCAGGAGCAACTGACGGCACTGGGCGGCGTGTTCCTCGCCGCTGTCCTGGTCGACAAGATCGCCAAGACCGGCCAGACCGCCGAAGCCGGCCTGACGTGCATGCTCGGCAGCCTGCTGATTCGCGACCCCAAAGACACCCTGGAGGTGTACGGCGGCGACGACATCAATCTGCGTGAAGGTTACCGCGCATTGATCGGCGCCCTGGAACGCGACCCAAGCACCCTTCAGCGCGAGCCGCTGCGCTATGCACTGGCGATGCTCGGGCTTGAGCGCCAGCTGGCCAAACGCAACGATATGCTTGAGGTGATCGGCAAGCGCTTGCCGCAGATTCAGTCTCAGGTCGAGCACTTCGGCCCGGCGCACGAAAACGTGATCGCGGCCTGCGGCGCGCTGTACCAGGACACCCTGAGCACCTTGCGCCAACGCATTCAGGTCCACGGCGACATGCGCAACCTGCAGCAACCAAGCAATGCTTCGAAAATCCGCGCCCTGCTGCTGGCCGGGATTCGATCGGCACGCCTGTGGCGGCAGCTGGGCGGTCATCGCTGGCAGCTGGTGATCAGCCGTCGCAAATTGCTGAAAGAGCTTTACCCGCTGATGCGCAGCAGCTGAACCGCGCCCGCAATACCTTTTGTAATTTGTAACGCGTAAGACGCTGGTCAGTTGGCAACGGACCAGCGGATTTTTTCATGTATGATACGCGCCCCATTTCGTTGCCCGACTGTCCGAGAACACCCCATGCAGCTTTCTTCGCTCACTGCGGTTTCCCCTGTTGACGGCCGCTACGCCGGCAGAACCCAGGCCCTGCGCCCAATTTTCAGCGAATACGGCTTGATCCGTGCTCGCGTTCTGGTTGAAGTGCGCTGGCTCCAGCGCCTGGCCGCTCACCCTGGCATCAGCGAAGTGCCGGCGTTCTCCGCCGAAGCCAACGCTGTTCTGAACACCCTCGCGGAAAACTTCGCTCTGGAGCACGCCGAGCGCGTCAAAGAGATCGAGCGCACCACTAACCACGACGTCAAAGCCATTGAGTACCTGCTCAAAGAGCAAGCGGCCAAGCTGCCGGAATTGGCCGCTGTCAGCGAATTCATCCACTTTGCCTGCACCAGCGAGGACATCAACAACCTGTCCCACGCCCTGATGCTGCGCGAAGGCCGCGATGACGTGATGCTGCCGCTGATGCGCCAGACCTGCGACGCCATCCGCGAACTCGCCATCCGTTTCGCTGACGTGCCAATGCTGTCGCGCACCCACGGTCAACCGGCCTCGCCGACCACCTTGGGCAAGGAACTGGCGAACGTGGTTTACCGTCTGGAGCGTCAAATCGCTCAGGTCGCTGCCGTACCGCTGCTGGGCAAGATCAATGGCGCTGTCGGCAACTACAACGCCCACCTGTCGGCCTACCCTGAGATCGACTGGGAAGAGAACGCCCGCGCCTTCATCGAAGACGAACTGGGCCTGGGCTTCAACCCATACACCACGCAGATCGAACCGCACGACTACATTGCCGAACTGTTCGACGCGATCGCGCGCTTTAACACCATCCTGATCGACTTCGACCGCGACATCTGGGGCTACATCTCCCTGGGTTATTTCAAGCAGCGCACCATCGCTGGCGAAATCGGCTCCTCGACCATGCCGCACAAGGTCAACCCGATCGACTTCGAAAACTCCGAAGGCAACCTGGGCATTGCCAACGCACTGTTCCAGCACCTGGCGAGCAAGCTGCCAATCTCTCGCTGGCAGCGTGACCTGACCGACTCCACCGTACTGCGCAACCTCGGTGTCGGCTTCGCCCACAGCGTGATCGCGTACGAAGCCAGCCTCAAAGGCATCAGCAAACTCGAGCTCAACGCTCAGAAGATTGCTGCCGACCTGGACGCATGCTGGGAAGTATTGGCCGAGCCAATCCAGACCGTGATGCGTCGCTACAACATCGAAAACCCGTACGAAAAACTGAAAGAGCTGACCCGTGGCAAGGGCATCAGCCCTGAAGCATTGCAAACTTTCATCGACGGCCTGGACATGCCAGCCGCCGCGAAGGCCGAGCTGAAATTGCTCACCCCGGCGAACTACATCGGTAACGCTGTAGAGCAAGCCAAGCGCATCTGATCTACCGCTTTACCCTTTTGAGACGCCCGGCAGCGCCGGGCGTTTTTATTCCCGTCTTAAAAGTGCTTTTTTTCAATAGGTTACACATGAATCCTGATATTCCTCTTCAACTTCTGGGCGGCATCACGGCGCGCGAGTTCCTGCGCGACTACTGGCAGAAAAAACCCCTGCTGATCCGCCAGGCGATTCCTGAATTCGAAAGCCCGATCGACGCCGACGAACTGGCCGGCCTGGCGCTGGAAGAAGAAGTCGAATCGCGCCTGGTCATCGAGCACGGCGAGCGCCCTTGGGAATTGCGCCGCGGCCCGTTCGCCGAAGACGAATTCAGCAAATTGCCGGAACGCGACTGGACCCTGCTGGTTCAAGCGGTCGACCAATTCGTACCGGAAGTCGCTGAACTGCTGGAAAACTTCCGCTTCCTGCCGAGCTGGCGCATCGACGACGTGATGATCAGCTTCGCCGCCCCGGGTGGCAGCGTCGGCCCTCACTTCGACAACTACGACGTGTTCCTGCTGCAAGGTCACGGCAAGCGCAACTGGAAAATCGGCCAGATGTGCGACTCCGAGAGCAAGCTGCTGCAACACGCCGACCTGCGCATCCTTGCCGACTTTGAAGCCACCGACGAATGGGTTCTGGAACCGGGCGACATGCTCTACCTGCCGCCGCGCCTGGCCCATTGCGGCGTTGCCGTTGATGATTGCCTGACCTACTCGGTCGGTTTCCGCGCGCCGAGCGCCGCTGAAGTGCTGACCCACTTCACCGATTTCCTCAGCCAGTTCCTGCCGGACGAAGAGCGTTACACCGACGCCGACGCCCTGCCTGCGGCCGACCCACATCAGATCCAGCACGACGCCCTTGATCGCTTGAAAGGCCTGCTCGCCGAGCACATGAGCGACGAGCGCCTGCTGCTGACCTGGTTCGGCCAATTCATGACCGAGCCGCGCTACCCGGAACTGGTGGCGGGTCCGGAAGAGATCGAAGAAGACGACCTGCTCGCCAGCCTTGAGCAAGGTGCAGTGCTGATCCGCAACCCGAGCGCGCGCCTGGCCTGGTCCGAAGTCGATGACGACCTGCTGCTGTTCGCCAGCGGCCAGAGCCGTTACCTGCCAGGCAAATTGCGCGAGCTGCTGAAGATGATTTGCGCCGCGGACGCGCTGCACGTCGACAATCTCGGCGACTGGCTGAGTGACGAAGACGGTCGCGGCCTGCTGTGTGAACTGATCAAGCAAGGAAGCCTGGGGTTTGCTGATGAATAAAATTCACGTACGTGTCGCAGACTGGCAAAAGGACAACGCCGAGATCCGGCGCATTCGTGAGACAGTATTCATCGCCGAGCAATCCGTTCCACCCGAACTGGAGTGGGATGCTGATGACGCGACGGCGGTGCATTTTCTGGCCTTCGAAGGCGACTTTCCGGTTGGCACCGCCCGCCTACTGCCCGATGGCCAAATCGGCCGGGTATCGGTACTGAAAGACTGGCGCGGATTGAAAGTCGGCGATGCGCTGATGCAAGCAGTGATCGGTGAAGCCGAGAAGCGCGGGCTGAAGCAGCAGATGCTGAGCGCACAGGTACAGGCCACGGCGTTCTATGAGCGCCTGGGCTTCAGCCTGGTCAGCGAGGAATTCCTGGAAGCAGGCATTCCGCATGTGGACATGGTGCGTCATTCGGCTTAATACCGAGCCGCACCCTTCGCGAGCAGGCCCTGAAGAACACCACAAAACGCCTCGCCATCGTCGGATGCCGGGGCGTTTTGCTGCCTACAATTCAACTTGCTCCACGTCGGGCCGACAAACTGGCAATATCAACACTTCAAGATGTCGGAGATAACGGATATGTCCCTACGCACCCTGCTCACCACACTGCTGCTGGCCTGCAGCTTTTCGATCATGGCCGCCACCGAGATCGTGCCGCTAAACTACCGCACCAGCGACGACATGCTGCCGATGGCGCAGAATTTCATCGGTCAGGACGGCCAGGTCAGCGCCTACGGAAACCAACTAATCGTCAAGGCCGATCAGCGCAAGATCGACGAACTTAAGGCCCTGATCTCCCAACTCGACGTCGTCGCCAAGCGCCTGCTGATCACTGTCGACACCAACGAAAACAACGTCCAGGGCGATCAGGGTTACTCGGTAAATGGTTCCAAACCGAGCCATACCCGCATCATCAACCGCAGCACCGACAGCCGTGACGGCGGGATTCAGCAGATCCAGGCCAGCGAAGGGACGCCGGCACTGATCCAGGTCGGCCAGAGCGTTCCGCTCACTAGCACTCAGACCGATTCCTACGGCGACCTGCGAAGCCAGACCGAGTACCGCAACGTCACCCAGGGCTTCTACGTCACCGCCAGCATCACCGGCGATATTGTTCACCTGGCGATCAGCACCAATCGTGACCGCATGAGCCAGGAACGTCCCGATGTAGTGAATGTGCAAAGTACCGACACAACTGTCACAGGACGACTGGGTGAATGGATCACTCTGGCCGGCGTGAACCGCCAGACTCAGGCCGACAAACAGGGCCAAACCCGCAGCTACTCGACTCAGGGCCGAGATGACATGACCCTGCGGGTGAAAGTCGATACTTTGGACTAAACCACCAAAAACTGACTGATTAGTCGTATTAGACCAAAGATGTAGTGCCGCAACAAAAGCACTACAAAACGTTTGACGATACAAAAAAGCAAAGGCATGATGGCCTCGCTCCCGCTAATCAGGGGCCCTGGCAAGGGCCTTCGAGGCGATGCTCGCAATTACCCCGCGAGCCGCTTCGTGTCTGTACCGCCCACAAGGTGTGTTTGACGAGGTTGCCGACTGGAACGAAGTTGTCCCGAGGGACGGAAGCGTAATTAGGTAACCCGGCTCCACACTGAAGTTCGCACCAAGGCCCACGACGCCCGAATGCGCTCGCCAGTTCGCCCTTACCTGCTCACTTCCCCTCGAGCCCATCGTTCATCCCGTCGCCATCCCCGCCGAATCCGACTTGACCACCTAAGCTTCTGGTTTGCGAGCGCTTGAATTTCCACCGCAGAACCACTTTCCATACAAGACGCGACGAGGTTTTTTCCCATGGCACTGACACGCGAACAGCAAATTGCAGCCCTCGAAAAAGATTGGGCTGAAAACCCACGCTGGAAAGGCGTAACTCGCGATTACTCCGCTGCTGACGTGGTCCGCCTGCGTGGCTCGGTGCAACCCGAGCACACCTTTGCAAAAATGGGTGCTGACAAGCTGTGGAAACTGGTGACACAGGGCGCACATCCTTCCTTCCGTCCAGAGAAAGACTTCGTCAACTGCATGGGCGCCCTGACCGGCGGCCAGGCAGTACAACAGGTTAAAGCCGGTATCCAGGCTATCTACCTGTCGGGTTGGCAAGTAGCAGCAGATAACAACTCTGCTGAATCCATGTACCCCGATCAGTCGCTGTACCCAGTGGACTCCGTTCCAACCGTGGTCAAACGCATCAACAACTCGTTCCGTCGCGCCGACCAGATCCAGTGGAAAGCCGGTAAAAACCCGGGCGACCAGGGTTACATCGATTACTTCGCTCCAATCGTGGCTGACGCTGAAGCCGGTTTCGGTGGTGTTTTGAACGCTTACGAACTGATGAAAAGCATGATCGAAGCCGGCGCCGCAGGCGTTCACTTCGAAGATCAGCTGGCGTCGGTTAAAAAGTGCGGCCACATGGGCGGCAAGGTACTGGTTCCAACCCAGGAAGCCGTACAAAAGCTGACCGCAGCTCGCCTGGCAGCTGACGTTGCCGGCACACCGACCATCATTCTGGCCCGCACCGACGCTAACGCGGCGGACCTGCTGACCTCTGATTGCGACCCATATGATCAGCCATTCGTGACTGGCGAGCGCACCAAGGAAGGCTTCTACAAAGTACGCGCCGGTCTGGATCAGGCCATCGCTCGCGGCCTGGCCTACGCTCCGTACGCCGACCTGATCTGGTGCGAAACCGCCAAGCCGGACCTGGACGAGGCTCGTCGCTTCGCTGAAGCGATCAAAAAGGAATACCCGGACCAACTGCTGTCGTACAACTGCTCGCCGTCCTTCAACTGGAAGAAAAACCTGGACGACGCGACCATCGCCAAGTTCCAGCGCGAACTGTCCGCCATGGGCTACAAGCACCAGTTCATCACCCTGGCCGGCATTCACAACATGTGGCACAGCATGTTCAACCTGGCGCACGACTACGCCCGTAACGACATGACAGCCTACGTGAAGCTGCAAGAGCAAGAGTTCGCTGACGCCTCCAAGGGTTACACCTTCGTGGCTCACCAGCAGGAAGTGGGCACCGGCTACTTCGACGACATGACCACCGTGATTCAAGGTGGCTCGTCTTCGGTGACCGCGCTGACCGGTTCGACTGAAGAAGAACAGTTCCACTGATCTGATTCGCCTGAGCAAACGGCCGTTGCGGACCGAATAGAAAGCTAACCGCAACGTCGCACATCTGACGCCCCGACTGGTTCGGGGCGTTTTTTTGACTGGAGTTTCTTGCGCCACGCACCCTGTAGATACCGTCTTGACGCTCACCGGGCAAGCGCAACCTTCGGCGGCTACAGGGATCGCGTCCTTGCCAGGTTCGGTGCTCAAAATCATTGATCCAAAGCCGTTTCCTGATCAGGAAAACACGGTAAAACGACCCCGCTCGCTACTTGCAGTCATGCACATATAAGACAACTTTGCGAACCTCATCCCGTTTAACAGTTTAAAAGCCACCGCAAACAATACTGATTATCATTTAGCCTTAACTATGTTCGTTACATTCCCTACAAAACATAATTAATGAAATGCCGGCTAATGCCCTAACCGCATGGGCTACAGGGTTTTGGAGGTGCGCGATGTCCTTATTCCTATAAATAATTTCGCTATAGGAATTTTACTTGCACGGTGTTGTGCCATAAAATCAGCGGGATTGATTGCTGCGACATATCGTCACTGCGTTGTTTCTTTTTCAAGCTCAGAGACCTTTGCTCTCTGTTAAGGATTACCAGCATGCCCGAAGCGACAGGACTCATGGCCCACAACTGGGGCTTTGCCATTTTCCTTCTGGGCGTTGTCGGCCTTTGTGCCTTCATGCTTGGCGTTTCCAGCCTCCTCGGGTCAAAAGCCTGGGGCCGCAGCAAAAACGAACCGTTCGAATCCGGCATGCTGCCTACAGGTGGCGCCCGTCTACGGTTCTCTGCAAAATTCTATCTGGTCGCGATGCTCTTCGTGATCTTCGATATCGAAGCCCTTTTTCTCTTTGCCTGGTCTGTGTCCGTCCGCGAAAGCGGCTGGACCGGATTCGTCGAAGCTCTCGTTTTCATAGCAATTCTGTTGGCAGGCCTTGTCTACCTATTCCGAGTGGGCGCCCTTGACTGGGCTCCGGAAGCTCGTCGTAAGCGGCAAGCGAAGCTGAAACAATGAGGCTTTGGCAATGCAATACAATCTCACCAGGATCGACCCCGATGCTCCTAACGAGCAGTATCCGATTGGCGAACGGGAAACCGTTTCCGATCCGTTAGAAGATCAAGTCCACAAAAACATTTTCATGGGCAAGCTCGAAGACGTGCTTAACGGCACGGTCAACTGGGGGCGTAAGAACTCCCTGTGGCCGTACAACTTCGGTCTTTCGTGCTGCTACGTGGAAATGACCACCGCCTTCACGGCGCCCCACGACATCGCGCGCTTTGGCGCCGAGGTTATCCGGGCATCGCCGCGTCAGGCGGATTTCATGGTTATCGCCGGTACCTGCTTCATCAAGATGGCGCCGATCATTCAGCGTCTCTACGAGCAAATGCTCGAACCGAAATGGGTTATCTCCATGGGTTCGTGCGCCAACTCCGGTGGCATGTACGACATCTACTCTGTCGTTCAAGGGGTGGACAAGTTCCTGCCCGTGGACGTCTACGTGCCTGGCTGCCCGCCCCGCCCTGAAGCTTTTTTGCAAGGCTTGATGCTCTTGCAAGAGTCGATTGGACAGGAGCGTCGTCCGCTTTCCTGGGTCGTCGGCGATCAAGGCGTGTACCGCGCCGAGATGCCTTCGCAAAAGGATGCGCGCCGCGAACAGCGAATCGCAGTCACCAACCTGCGCAGCCCCGACGAAGTCTGATCCAGATTTGCTTCTTTTTAAGAACCAGACACTGGCTTCATTCTTTACGTTGACCGAAAGCGATAAATAACCATGACTACAGGCAGTGCTCTGTACATCCCGCCTTATAAGGCAGACGACCAGGATGTGGTCGTCGAACTGAACAACCGTTTTGGCCCCGAGGCGTTCACCGCCCAGCCTACCCGCACCGGCATGCCGGTGCTTTGGGTTGCCCGTGCCAAACTCGTCGAAGTCCTGACTTTCCTGCGTAACCTGCCCAAGCCGTACGTCATGCTCTATGACCTGCACGGCGTGGACGAGCGTCTGCGCACCAAGCGTCAAGGGCTGCCTAGCGGCGCCGACTTCACTGTGTTCTATCACTTGATGTCGATCGAACGTAATAGTGACGTAATGATCAAGGTCGCCTTGTCCGAGAGCGACCTCAGCGTACCGACCGTTACCGGCATCTGGCCGAACGCTAACTGGTACGAGCGTGAAGTCTGGGACATGTACGGCATCGACTTCAAAGGTCACCCTCACCTGACCCGCATCATGATGCCGCCGACCTGGGAAGGTCACCCGCTGCGCAAGGACTTCCCGGCCCGTGCCACCGAATTCGACCCGTTCAGCCTGACGCTGGCCAAGCAACAGCTTGAGGAAGAAGCCGCGCGCTTCAAGCCTGAAGACTGGGGCATGAAGCGTTCCGGTGCGAACGAGGACTACATGTTCCTCAACCTCGGCCCTAACCACCCTTCCGCGCACGGTGCGTTCCGCATCATTCTGCAGCTGGACGGTGAGGAGATCGTCGACTGCGTTCCGGACGTCGGTTATCACCACCGTGGTGCCGAGAAGATGGCCGAGCGTCAGTCCTGGCACAGCTTCATTCCGTACACCGACCGTATCGACTACCTCGGCGGCGTGATGAACAACCTGCCGTACGTGCTCTCGGTCGAGAAGCTGGCCGGCATCAAGGTGCCTGAGAAGGTCGACGTCATCCGCATCATGATGGCCGAGTTCTTCCGGATCACCAGCCATCTGCTGTTCCTGGGGACTTACATCCAGGACGTCGGTGCCATGACCCCGGTGTTCTTCACGTTCACCGACCGTCAGAAGGCGTACACGGTGATCGAAGCCATTACCGGCTTCCGTCTGCACCCGGCCTGGTACCGCATCGGTGGCGTCGCTCACGACCTGCCGCGCGGCTGGGAAAAACTGGTGAAAGACTTCATCGAGTGGATGCCAAAGCGTCTGGACGAATACCAGAAAGCCGCACTGGACAACAGCATCCTGCGTGGCCGGACCATCGGTGTCGCCGCCTACAACACCAAAGAGGCCCTGGAATGGGGCGTCACCGGTTCCGGCCTGCGTTCGACCGGTTGCGATTTCGACCTGCGTAAAGCTCGACCGTACTCCGGTTACGAGAACTTCGAATTCGAAGTGCCGCTGGCGGCCAATGGCGATGCCTACGACCGTTGCATCGTGCGTGTCGAAGAAATGCGCCAGAGCCTGAAGATCATCGAGCAGTGCATGCGCAACATGCCGGAAGGCCCGTACAAGGCGGATCACCCGCTGACCACGCCGCCACCCAAAGAGCGCACCCTGCAGCACATCGAGACCCTGATCACGCACTTCCTGCAAGTTTCGTGGGGCCCGGTCATGCCGGCCAACGAATCCTTCCAGATGATCGAAGCGACCAAGGGCATCAACAGTTATTACCTGACGAGCGATGGCGGCACCATGAGCTACCGCACCCGGATTCGCACCCCAAGTTTCCCGCACCTGCAGCAGATCCCTTCGGTGATCAAAGGCAGCATGGTCGCGGACTTGATCGCGTACCTGGGTAGTATCGATTTCGTTATGGCCGACGTGGACCGCTAAGCATGAATAGCACGCTTATCCAGACAGACCGTTTCGCCCTGAGCGAAACCGAGCGCTCGGCCATCGAGCACGAGCTGCATCACTACGAAGACCCGCGCGCGGCGTCGATCGAAGCCCTGAAAATCGTCCAGAAGGAACGTGGCTGGGTGCCTGATGGCGCCCTGTACGCCATCGGCGAAATGCTCGGCATTCCCGCCAGTGACGTTGAAGGCGTGGCGACGTTTTATAGCCAGATCTTCCGTCAGCCAGTGGGCCGTCACATCATTCGCGTCTGCGACAGCATGGTCTGCTACATCGGCGGGCATGAATCCGTAGTCAGCGAAATCCAGAGCAATCTGGGCATCGGCCTGGGCCAGACCACCGCCGACGGTCGTTTCACCTTGCTGCCGGTCTGCTGCCTCGGCAACTGCGACAAGGCGCCGGCGTTGATGATCGACGACGACACTTTCGGTGATGTGCAGCCTGCCGGTGTTGCCAAATTGCTCGAGGGCTACGTATGACCCTGACTTCCTTCGGTCCAGCCAACCGCATCAAGCGTTCGGCCGAGACTCACCCGCTGACCTGGCGTCTGCGTGACGACGGCGAAGCCGTGTGGCTCGACGAGTACCAGGCCAAGAACGGTTACGCCGCTGCGCGCAAAGCCTTTGCCGACATGGCCACGGACGACATCGTCCAGACCGTGAAAGACGCAGGCTTGAAGGGTCGCGGCGGTGCAGGTTTCCCCACTGGCGTTAAGTGGGGCCTGATGCCCAAAGACGAATCCATCAACATCCGCTACCTGCTGTGCAACGCGGACGAGATGGAACCGAACACCTGGAAAGACCGCATGCTGATGGAGCAACTGCCCCATCTGCTGATTGAAGGCATGCTGATCAGTGCTCGCGCGCTGAAAACCTACCGTGGCTACATCTTCCTGCGTGGCGAGTACACCACCGCCGCCAAGCACCTGAACCGTGCCGTGGAAGAAGCCAAGGCAGCGGGCCTGCTGGGTAAAAACATCCTGGGCAGCGGCTTCGATTTCGAGCTGTTCGTCCACACCGGCGCCGGGCGTTACATCTGCGGCGAAGAAACCGCACTGATCAACTCCCTCGAAGGCCGACGCGCCAACCCGCGTTCCAAGCCGCCCTTCCCTGCCGCCGTTGGCGTGTGGGGCAAGCCGACCTGCGTGAACAACGTTGAAACCCTGTGCAACGTGCCGGCGATCATCGCCGACGGCGTGGACTGGTACAAATCGTTGGCCCGGGTCGGCAGTGAGGATATGGGCACCAAGCTCATGGGCTTCTCCGGCAAGGTCAAGAACCCGGGCCTGTGGGAGTTGCCGTTCGGCGTTACCGGTCGCGAGTTGTTCGAAGACTACGCCGGGGGCATGCGCGACGGCTTCACGCTCAAGGCCTGGCAGCCTGGCGGCGCCGGTACCGGTTTCCTGTTGCCGGAACACCTGGACGCACAAATGTACGCCGGCGGCATCGCCAAGGTGGGCACCCGGATGGGTACCGGCCTGGCCATGGCGGTGGACGACAGCGTCAACATGGTGTCCCTGCTGCGCAACATGGAAGAGTTCTTCTCCCGCGAATCCTGCGGTTTCTGCACCCCGTGCCGTGACGGTTTGCCGTGGAGCGTCAAGCTTCTGCGCGCTATCGAGAACGGTGAAGGGCAAGCCGGCGATATCGAGACCCTGCTGGGTCTGGTCGGCTTCCTCGGCCCGGGCAAGACCTTCTGTGCTCACGCACCGGGCGCCGTGGAGCCGTTGGGCAGCGCAATCAAATACTTCCGCCATGAGTTCGAAGCCGGCATCGCGCCTACCAGCGCCGTCGTCCCGCCTCTGGCAAGGCCGATCGTAGTCGGCGCGTAAACGCTTAAAAAAGGCGAAGGGTCCGTGCCCTTCGCCTTTTCGTGTGATGACGCCGCAAGCGGCTGTGTTGATTCACGCGAATAACAAGATTCCATTAGCCACGCCCGCTGACACCGGGCCAACGAAGAACTTTGAACCATGGCCACTATCCACGTAGACGGCAAAGAGCTCGAAGTCGATGGGGCAGACAACCTGTTACAGGCATGTCTGTCGCTAGGCCTCGATATCCCTTATTTCTGCTGGCACCCAGCCCTAGGCAGCGTTGGCGCTTGCCGCCAGTGCGCGGTCAAGCAGTACACCGACGAAAACGACAAGCGTGGTCGGATCGTCATGTCCTGCATGACCCCTGCCACCGACGGCAGCTGGATCTCCATCGACGACGAAGAAGCGAAAGTGTTTCGCGCCAGCGTCGTTGAATGGCTGATGACCAACCACCCTCACGACTGCCCGGTCTGTGAAGAAGGCGGTCACTGCCACCTGCAAGACATGACGGTAATGACCGGCCACAACGAGCGCCGTTACCGCTTCACCAAGCGCACTCACCAGAATCAGCAACTGGGCCCGTTCATTTCCCACGAAATGAACCGCTGCATCGCTTGCTACCGCTGCGTGCGTTTCTATAAGGACTACGCCGGCGGCACCGACCTCGGTGTATTCGGCGCCCACGACAACGTGTACTTCGGTCGCGTTGAAGACGGCACCCTGGAAAGCGAGTTCTCCGGCAACCTCACCGAGGTCTGCCCGACCGGTGTGTTCACCGACAAGACTCACTCCGAGCGCTACAACCGTAAGTGGGACATGCAGTTCTCGCCGAGCATCTGCCATGGCTGCTCCAGCGGTTGCAACATCTCCCCGGGCGAGCGCTACGGTGAACTGCGTCGTATCGAAAACCGTTTCAACGGTTCGGTAAACCAGTACTTCCTGTGCGACCGTGGCCGTTTCGGCTATGGCTACGTCAACCGCGAAGACCGCCCGCGTCAGCCATTGCTGGCCAACGGCGCCAAGCTGGGCCTCGACGAAGCGCTGGATAAAGCCGCCGACCTGCTGCGCGGTCGTAACATCGTCGGTATCGGTTCGCCGCGTGCCAGCCTCGAAAGCAACTACGCGTTGCGCGAACTGGTCGGCGCCGAGCACTTCTACTCCGGTATCGAAGCGGCTGAGCTGGAACGCATTCGTCTGGTCTTGCAGGTGCTCAAAGACAGCCCGCTGCCGATCCCGAACATGCGCGACATCGAAGACCACGATGCAATCTTCGTCCTCGGTGAAGACTTGACCCAGACCGCTGCGCGCATGGCCCTGTCCCTGCGCCAATCGGTCAAAGGCAAGGCCGAAGACATGGCCGACGCCATGCGCGTTCAGCCTTGGCTCGACGCTGCGGTGAAGAACATCGGTCAGAACGCTCTGAACCCGCTGTTCATCGCCAGCCTGGCTGAAACCAAGCTCGACGACATCGCTGAAGAATGCGTTCACGCCGCGCCAGACGACCTGGCCCGCATCGGTTTCGCCGTGGCTCACGCCCTCGACGCCAGCGCTCCAGCGGTTGAAGGCCTGGATGCTGAAGCCCTCGAGCTGGCCAAGCGCATTGCCGACGCCCTGCTCGCGGCCAAGCGTCCATTGATCATTGCCGGCACCTCGTTGGGTTCCAAGGCATTGATCGAAGCCGCCGCGAACATCGCCAAAGCCTTGAAGCAGCGCGAGAAGAACGGTTCCATCAGCCTGATCGTGCCAGAGGCCAACAGCCTCGGCCTGGCCATGCTCGGTGGCGAATCGGTCGACGCCGCGCTGCAAGCCGTCATCGACGGCCGTGCCGACGCCATCGTCGTACTGGAAAACGATCTGTACACCCGTACCGACAAAGCCAAGGTCGATGCCGCCCTGACCGCCGCGAAAGTGCTGATCGTGGCCGACCATCAGAAAACCGCCACCAGCGATCGCGCGCACCTGGTTCTGCCAGCCGCCAGCTTCGCTGAAGGCGACGGTACGCTGGTCAGCCAGGAAGGTCGCGCCCAGCGCTTCTTCCAGGTCTTCGACCCGACTTATCTGGATGCGAGCATCATGGTTCACGAAGGCTGGCGCTGGCTGCATGCCCTGCGCTCCACCCTGTTGAACCAGCCGATCGACTGGACCCAACTGGACCACGTCACCGCTGCTTGTGCCGCAAGCACTGCGCAATTGGCCGGCATTGTCAGTGCCGCACCGTCCGCCGCGTTCCGCATCAAGGGACTGAAGCTGGCTCGTGAACCGCTGCGTTACAGCGGCCGGACCGCCATGCGCGCCGACATCAGCGTGCACGAACCGCGGACTTCCCAAGACAACGACACCGCGTTCTCGTTCTCCATGGAAGGTTACTCGGGCTCGGTCGAACCGCGTCAGCAAGTGCCATTCGCCTGGTCTCCGGGCTGGAACTCGCCGCAAGCCTGGAACAAGTTCCAGGACGAAGTCGGTGGTCACATCCGCGCTGGCGACCCGGGCACTCGCCTGATCGAAAGCACCGGTGATTCGCTGAACTGGTTTGCCAGTGTTCCTCGCGCGTTCAACCCGGCGCCGGGCACCTGGCAGGTTGTGCCGTTCTTCCACCTGTTCGGCAGTGAAGAGAACTCTTCCAAAGCCGCGCCGGTTCAGGAACGCATCCCGGCCGCTTATGTGTCGCTGGCCAAATCCGAAGCCGACCGTTTGGGTGTCAATGACGGCGCCATGCTGAGCTTGAGCGTAGCCGGCCAGACCCTGCGTCTGCCGCTGCGCATCAACGAAGAGCTGGGTGCCGGTCTGGTCGCGTTGCCAGCCGGTATCGCCGGCATTCCACCGGCGATTTTCGGCAAATCCGTTGACGGTCTGCAGGAGGCAGCTCAATGACTTGGTTCACGCCTGAAGTAATTGACGTGATCATCGCGGTCCTCAAGGCCATCGTGATTCTGCTCGCCGTTGTGGTGTGCGGCGCGCTGCTGAGCTGGGTCGAGCGTCGTCTGCTCGCCCTCTGGCAGGACCGTTACGGTCCGAACCGCGTCGGCCCGTTCGGCGCGTTCCAGATTGCAGCCGACATGATCAAGATGTTCTTCAAGGAAGACTGGACCCCGCCGTTTGCCGACAAGATGATCTTCACCCTGGCACCGGTCGTGGCCATGAGCGCCCTGCTGATTGCCTTCGCGATCATCCCGATCACCCCGACCTGGGGTGTGGCGGACATCAACATCGGCATCCTGTTCTTCTTCGCCATGGCCGGTCTGTCGGTGTATGCCGTGTTGTTCGCCGGCTGGTCGAGTAACAACAAGTTCGCCCTGCTGGGCAGCTTGCGGGCCTCCGCGCAAACCGTGTCGTACGAAGTGTTCATGGGCCTGTCGTTGATGGGCATCGTGATCCAGGTTGGCTCGTTCAACATGCGCGACATCGTCGAATATCAGGCGCAGAACCTGTGGTTCATCATTCCGCAGATCTTCGGTTTCCTGACCTTCTTCATTGCCGGCGTCGCCGTGACTCACCGTCACCCGTTCGACCAGCCGGAAGCGGAGCAGGAACTGGCCGACGGTTACCACATTGAATACGCCGGCATGAAATGGGGCATGTTCTTCGTCGGGGAGTACATCGGCATCGTGTTGATATCGGCGCTGCTGGTGACCTTGTTCTTCGGTGGCTGGCACGGTCCGTTCGGCATTCTGCCGCAGATCCCGTTCATCTGGTTTGCGCTGAAAACCGCGTTCTTCATCATGATCTTCATCCTGCTGCGCGCTTCCATTCCGCGCCCACGGTATGACCAAGTGATGGATTTCAGCTGGAAGTTCTGCCTGCCGCTGACCCTCGTCAACATGCTGGTGACCGCTGCGATCGTGTTGCTCAACACGCCCGCCGTCGCGGCTCAGTGAGGATAGAGAATCATGAAGTACATTTTTGACATCGTGCATGGCTTCTTCACCCAGCTTCGCAGCCTGGTGATGATCTTCGGCCATTCCTTCCGCAAGCGTGACACGCTGCAGTACCCGGAAGAGCAGGTCTACCTGCCGCCGCGCTACCGTGGCCGTATTGTCCTGACCCGTGACCCTGATGGCGAAGAGCGTTGTGTAGCGTGCAACCTGTGCGCCGTGGCCTGCCCGGTTGGTTGCATCTCGCTGCAGAAAGCTGAAACCGATGACGGTCGCTGGTACCCGGAGTTTTTCCGTATCAACTTCTCGCGCTGCATTTTCTGCGGCCTCTGCGAGGAAGCCTGCCCGACCACCGCGATCCAGCTGACACCGGATTTCGAGATGGCCGAGTTCAAACGTCAGGACCTGGTGTACGAGAAAGAAGATCTGTTGATCTCCGGCCCCGGCAAAAACCCTGATTACAACTTCTATCGTGTTGCAGGTATGGCGATTGCCGGTAAGCCCAAAGGCGCCGCGCAGAATGAAGCCGAACCGATCAACGTGAAGAGCTTGCTGCCTTAAGGAAGAAAGATGGAATTCGCTTTCTATTTCGCATCGGGTATCGCGGTTGTGTCCACGCTTCGCGTGATCACCAACACCAACCCTGTGCACGCCCTGCTCTACCTGATCATTTCGCTGATTGCCGTGGCGATGACGTTTTTCGCCCTCGGCGCGCCGTTCGCCGGTGTGCTGGAAGTGATCGCCTACGCTGGCGCCATCATGGTGCTGTTCGTGTTCGTGGTGATGATGCTGAACCTGGGCCCGGCCTCGGTTCAGCAAGAGCGCGTCTGGCTCAAGCCCGGCATCTGGATCGGCCCGGTCGCGCTCGGCACCCTGCTGCTGGTTGAACTGCTGTACGTGCTGTTCAGCCACTCCAGCGGTCAGGCCATCGGCCACACCACCATAGACGCCAAGGCCGTGGGCATCAGCTTGTTCGGTCCTTATCTGCTGGTGGTCGAACTCGCCTCGATGTTGCTGCTCGCCGCAGCCGTCACGGCGTTCCACTTGGGCCGCAACGAAGCCAAGGAGCAATGACGATGCCTGCTATCCCTATGGAGCATGGTCTTGCCGTCGCCGGCATCCTGTTCTGCCTCGGTCTGGTCGGCCTGATGGTCCGCCGCAACATTCTCTTCGTGCTGATGAGCCTGGAGGTCATGATGAATGCCTCCGCACTGGCCTTCATCGTTGCCGGTAGCCGCTGGGCGCAGCCGGATGGACAGATCATGTTCATCCTGGTGATCAGCCTGGCAGCCGCCGAGGCCAGTATTGGCCTGGCGATTCTGTTGCAGCTGTATCGCCGCTTCCACACTCTCGATATCGACGCTGCCAGCGAGATGCGCGGATGAATCTTCTCTATCTGACTTTCGTATTCCCTCTCATAGGTTTCCTGCTGCTGGCGTTTTCACGCGGCCGCTTCTCGGAAAACCTTTCGGCGTTGATCGGCGTTGGCTCCATTGGCCTGTCGGCCATCGTCACGGCTTACGTGATCTGGCAGTTCAACGTTGCGCCACCTGAAGGCGGTCACTACACGCAAGTGTTGTGGCAGTGGATGGCGGTTGAAGGCTTTACGCCGAACTTCGCGCTGTACCTGGATGGTCTGTCCCTGACCATGCTCGGTGTGGTGGTCGGCGTCGGCTTCCTGATCCACCTGTTCGCGTCCTGGTACATGCGCGGTGAAGCCGGTTACTCGCGTTTCTTCGCCTACACCAACCTGTTTATCGCCAGCATGCTGTTTCTGATCCTGGGCGATAACCTGTTGTTCCTGTACTTCGGTTGGGAAGGCGTGGGCTTGTGCTCGTACCTGTTGATCGGTTTCTACTACAGCAACCGCAACAACGGTAACGCGGCACTGAAAGCCTTTGTCGTGACCCGCATCGGTGACGTGTTCATGGCCATCGGCCTGTTCATCCTGTTCGCGCAACTGGGCACGCTGAACATCCAGGAACTGCTGGTTCTGGCGCCACAGAAATTCCAGGCCGGCGACTTTTGGATGGTCATGGCGACCCTGATGCTGCTGGGCGGCGCTGTCGGTAAATCCGCGCAACTGCCGCTGCAAACCTGGCTGGCGGACGCGATGGCCGGCCCTACTCCGGTTTCGGCACTGATCCACGCCGCAACCATGGTGACCGCCGGTGTCTACCTGATCGCCCGTACTCACGGTCTGTTTGCCCTGGCGCCGGATATCCTGCACCTGGTTGGCGTTGTCGGCGGTGTGACCCTGGTACTCGCCGGTTTTGCCGCACTGGTTCAGACCGACATCAAACGTATCCTCGCCTACTCGACCATGAGCCAGATCGGCTACATGTTCCTGGCCTTGGGCGTGGGTGCGTGGGACGGCGCAATCTTCCACCTGATGACCCACGCTTTCTTCAAGGCGCTGCTGTTCCTTGCGTCCGGTGCGGTGATCGTTGCCTGCCACCACGAGCAGAACATCTTCAAGATGGGCGGTCTGTGGAAGAAGCTGCCACTGGCCTACGCCAGCTTCATCGTCGGCGGCGCGGCTCTGTCGGCCCTGCCACTGGTCACCGCAGGCTTCTACTCCAAGGACGAAATCCTCTGGGAAGCGTTCGCCAGCGGCAACCACGGTCTGCTGTACGCAGGCCTGGTCGGCGCGTTCATGACCTCGCTGTACACCTTCCGCCTGATCTTCATCGCGTTTCACGGTGAAGCGCAGACCGAAGCTCACGCCGGTCACGGCATCGCTCACTGGCTGCCACTGTCGGTGCTGATCGTTCTGTCGACCTTCGTCGGCGCGATGATCGTTCCACCGCTGCACGGCGTGCTGCCGGAGAGCGTCGGCCATGCCGGCGGCGAAGCCAAGCACAGTCTGGAAATCGCCTCGGGCGCCATCGCCCTGGCGGGTATCCTGCTGGCCGCGCTGCTGTTCCTCGGCAAGCGTCGTTTGGTCACTGCAATCGCCAACAGCGGCATCGGCCGCTTCCTTTCGGCCTGGTGGTTCGCTGCCTGGGGCTTCGACTGGATCTACGACAAACTGTTCGTCAAGCCATACCTTGCGATCAGCCACGCACTGCGCAAAGACCCGCTTGACCAGACCATCGGTCTGATCCCGCGTATGGCCAAAGGTGGTCACACCGCCCTGAGCCGTACCGAAACCGGTCAACTGCGTTGGTACGCGGCCTCGATGGCAGCCGGCTCCGTGCTGGTCATCGGCGCCATCGTGCTGGTAGCGGTCTGATATGAACCTTGCGAACTTGCGAAAGGAATTGAGCCCGTCATGATTCTGCCTTGGCTAATCCTGATCCCCTTCATCGGCGGCCTGCTGTGCTGGATGGGTGAGCGCTTCGGCGCTACCCTCCCCCGCTGGATTGCGCTGTTGACCATGACCCTGGAACTCGCACTCGGCCTCTGGCTGTGGGCCCACGGTAATTATTCATTTGCTCCGGCGCCTGGCGCCGATCCGGTCTGGGCGCTTGAGTTCAAGCACATCTGGATCGAGCGCTTCGGCATCAGCGTGCACCTGGCCCTCGACGGCCTGTCGCTGTTGATGATCCTGCTGACCGGTCTGCTGGGTATCCTCTCGGTACTCTGCTCGTGGAAAGAGATCCAGCGTCACGTTGGCTTCTTCCACTTGAACCTGATGTGGATCCTGGGCGGTGTCGTCGGCGTGTTCCTCGCCCTCGACCTGTTCATGTTCTTCTTCTTCTGGGAAATGATGCTGGTGCCGATGTACTTCCTCATCGCGCTCTGGGGTCACAGTTCTTCGGACGGCAAGAAAACCCGGATCTATGCGGCGACCAAGTTCTTCATCTTCACTCAGGCGTCCGGCCTGATCATGTTGGTGGCGATCCTGGGTCTGGTCCTGGTCAACTTCAACGACACCGGCGTGATTACCTTCAACTACGCCGACCTGTTGAAAACCAAGATGTCGCTGACCACCGAGTACATCCTGATGCTCGGCTTCTTCATCGCCTTCGCAGTGAAGCTGCCAGTGGTGCCGTTCCACTCCTGGTTGCCTGACGCTCACGCCCAGGCGCCGACAGCAGGTTCGGTCGACCTGGCCGGTATCTTGTTGAAAACGGCTGCTTACGGTCTGCTGCGTTTCGCCCTGCCGCTGTTCCCGAATGCCTCGGCCGAGTTCGCGCCGTTCGCCATGACCCTGGGTCTGATCGGGATCTTCTACGGTGCGTTCCTGGCCTTCGCCCAAACCGACATCAAGCGTCTGATCGCCTACTCCTCCGTTTCCCACATGGGCTTCGTGTTGATCGGCATCTACTCCGGCAGCCAACTGGCGCTGCAGGGCGCGGTGATGCAGATGCTGGCGCACGGTGTTTCGGCCGCTGCACTCTTTATCCTGAGTGGTCAGCTATACGAACGCACCCACACCCGTGACATGCGTCAGATGGGCGGTTTGTGGTCGAAGATCGCTTACCTGCCGGCCATCAGCCTGTTCTTCGCCGCCGCGTCCCTGGGCTTGCCGGGTACCGGTAACTTCGTCGGTGAGTTCCTGATCCTGATGGGCACTTTCGCCGCAGCACCATGGATCACCGCGATCGCGACGTCCGGCCTGGTGTTCGGTTCGGTCTACTCGCTGATCATGATCCACCGTGCCTACTTCGGCCCGTCCAAGTCGGACGCGGTGTTGCATGGCATGGATGCTCGCGAACTGATCATGGTGGTCGGTCTGGCGGTACTGCTGATTTACCTCGGCGTGTACCCGCAGCCGTTCCTCGACACTTCTGCCGCGACGATGCATGGCGTGCAGCAGTGGTTGAGCACCGCCTTCACTCAACTCGCTTCGGCCCGGTAAGAGCGCTATGGAATTCACAACTCAACACTTTATCGCGCTCGCGCCGCTGTTGATCACCACCGTCACGATCATCGTGGTGATGCTGGCGATCGCCTGGCGCCGCAACCACTCGCAGACCTTCCTGATTTCCGTGGCGGGTCTGAACCTGGCGCTGCTGTCGATCCTGCCTGCCCTGAAGGTCGCGCCTCTGGCTGTGACCCCATTGCTGCAAGTCGATAACTTCGCCCTTTTGTACATGGCGCTGATCCTGGTCGCCACCCTCGCGTGTGTCACCCTCGCCCACGCCTACCTCGGCGATGGCGGTTCGGGTTACCCAGGCAACCGCGAAGAACTGTACCTGCTGATTCTGATGTCGGCCCTCGGCGGGCTGGTGCTGGTCAGCGCGCAACACTTGGCCGGGTTGTTCATCGGTCTGGAACTGTTGTCGGTGCCGGTCTACGGTCTGGTGGCTTACGCCTTCTTCAACAAGCGTTCGCTGGAAGCCGGTATCAAGTACATGGTGCTGTCGGCCGCCGGTTCCGCGTTCCTGTTGTTCGGTATGGCCTTGCTGTATGCCGACTCCGGCAGCCTGAGCTTCGCTGGCATCGGCCAGGCCCTCGCGGCCACCGGCCTACCAAGCTCGCTGGCTCAGTTGGGCCTGGGCATGATGCTGGTCGGCCTGGCGTTCAAACTGTCGCTGGTGCCGTTCCACCTCTGGACCCCGGACGTTTACGAAGGGGCTCCGGCACCGGTGGCCGCGTTCCTGGCCACCGCTTCGAAAGTGGCTGTGTTTGCGGTGATGGTGCGTCTGTTCCAGATCTCGCCAGCGGCGAGCAGTGGTGTCCTGAGCGACGTGCTGACCATCATCGCCATTGCGTCGATCCTGTTCGGTAACCTGCTGGCACTGACCCAGAGCAACCTCAAGCGTCTGCTGGGTTACTCGTCCATCGCTCACTTCGGTTACCTGCTGATCGCCCTGGTGGCCAGCAAGGGGCTGGCCGTAGAAGCCATCGGCGTGTACCTGGTCACCTACGTGATCACCAGCCTCGGCGCGTTCGGTGTGATCACCCTGATGTCCTCGCCGTACAACGGCCGTGACGCGGATGCCCTGTACGAGTACCGCGGCCTGTTCTGGCGCCGTCCGTACCTGACCGCCGTACTCACCGTGATGATGCTGTCCCTGGCCGGTATCCCGCTGACCGCGGGCTTCATCGGCAAGTTCTACATCATCGCTACCGGTGTCGAGTCGCACCAATGGTGGCTGGTTGGTTCCCTGGTACTGGGCAGCGCCATCGGCGTCTTCTACTACCTGCGCGTCATGGTCACGCTGTTCCTGATCGAGCCGAACCTGCGTCGCCACGATGCGCAACTGCACTGGGAACAGAAGGCAGGCGGCGTGATGCTGCTGGCCATTGCCGCACTGGCGTTCTTCCTCGGCCTGTACCCACAACCGTTGCTGGTCCTGGTTCAACAGGCAGTACTGGCAGGTTGATCGTGTAGCGACACTCGGCAGTAAACAGAAACGGCACCTTCGGGTGCCGTTTTTGCGGTCAGGCCTTCACAGTTTCTTCACCATACCGAAACTGCGCTGGCCAGAGTGATCGCAGTATTCGGTGCGGCGAAGCCGCACTGTGCTTATCTGTTTGCCAATCGCAGGGCTAACTTCCTCGGCTCGTGGAATGGCAAGCTGGTGTGCGACGACTTTGCTGGTTACAACGCTGGGTTCGAGAAAAGCATGATCGAAATCGGCTGCATGGCTCACGCCCGCCGCAAGTTTTTCGATCTGCATGCCGCGAATAAAAGTCAGTTGGCAGAACAGGCGTTGCACTCGATTGGCGGTTTGTACGAAGTTGAGCGGTAAGTGCGAGACATGAGTGACGAAGATCGCTGTCAAATACGGCAAGAAAAAGCAGCGCCGCTGGCCAAAGCACTGCACCACTGGATGTTGGCCCCGCGCGATCTTGTGCCCAACGGATCAGCAACGGCCAAAGCCTTGGATTACAGCCTTAAACGCGGGGTAGCGCTGACGCGCTACCTGGTCGATGGGGCGGTGCCCATAGACAACAATCCAGTCGAAAACCAGATCAGGCCGTGGGCACTTGGACGTTCTAACTGGTTGTTTGCTGGATCACTTCGCAGCGGCAAACGGGCGAGTGAGATCGACCAACTGCTGCGGCATCGGTGGGTATCTGCCTGAGTCATGCAAGGTGACTTCGGCGGACGCTTCCATATCTCCGAAGCTTGTGCGTGTCTAGAAACCCGGAGGCGATTCACCACGTTAGGACGCGGAAAGTGGCAGCAGCCGCCATACAAAACTACAGCTTCGTCACAAAAGTCCGCGCCTGATACAGCGCAAAGCTGCTAAGCACGATAATAAGGGCGACTGCGAGCATGTCGGCCCCCGGAAAACCCCAGAAATCAGACATAGTGCTTCCTTAATGATAATAGTAAGTGGCAACAACCATCAGGCCAGCGCAGTGTCGCGCATGCGTTGGCGACCAAAATCGTTAACCCTGAACTTGAACAGCACTCGGCCGGCACCAAAATAGGCTTGGTCATCTAGCATCTCCTCAACACTTTCGATGATGCCGCTGGAGAACAGGTCTGTCAGGGTGACGCGAGTGTTGCCGCGCCAGTAGGCACCGCTGAGACCGTATTCACTCATCAGCGCATCGGTGATTTGCCAGTCCCAGATGCCGACGTCCTGCTGATCGTTGATCAACTGGAGAATGCGGCCCTTCATATGCAGCTTATTCATGGCCTGCTCCAATCATCACGAGTTAACTGCATCTACGGCGATGCTAGTTTTTTTGCTGTCAGTTGATACGGCGCGTACTACTTCGAGCACCTCATCACTTTCGGTGAACATCACAAACCCGCCCGCCACAAACAGCACCAAACCAGCCAAGAAGTTCCATTCGGGAAACTTCAGCGTGAAGGCGGCGAGGAAGATCACCGCAAACAAACCATACAGCGCAGCAATTGCTTGCCCGCGGCCGACGCCAATCAGAGGGAACGACTTATACCAAGAGACGTAGCAGAAGGCGAAAGTCACTCCTGCTAACGTCAGCCAGCCGATGGCGGCCCAATTGAATGTGGCGACCACTAGTTCGACTACCGGTTGATCGGTAAACAAATAGATGGCCGGCAAAATCAGGGCGACCCAATACAGCACTTCGGCGGTAAAACGCACCGTAATACCTACATCCGGATCGGCAACATCGAGCCCGCGACCGGCGATTGCGCCTTCTACACCCCAGCCAACAGCAGCCATTGCACCGCCTAAATAGCCCAGCCAGCCGGTGTCACCGGTGCCGGTGATTTCAGCAATGATGCCGGGTGCATAGACCGTCACACCGCCGGCCAAGATGATGAAAATACCCACGGCTGCGCGCCGGGTGATTTTCTCCTGGTACCAGAACCTGGCCAGCGTTGCGCCGATGATGGGGTACATCAATGCGGAAATAGCCGCGAAGGCCCCGCCGATATAACCGATCGCCAAATACGAGCCAAAGATGGCCATCGGGCCGCCAAAAATGGCGCCGATGAAGAACCACTTAGAGATGTAACGCATCTGTTTGATGGTGCGAACGTACTCGCCCCACTTGCCCAGCACCCCGTTCCAAACGAACAGGAAGAACAACACGGCAATGGCGTTGAAGGTGGTCAACACCGCTGCCGCCAGCAAGAACTCGGCATTGGTGTCGTACTTCAGATCTACATAGGGCGCTTCGAACCAAACGGCGGAGCCTGGCACATACCAAGCCCCCCAAAGCACAGCGCACCACAATGCCCACATGAAACCCCAGCGGATGCTGCTGGCGGTGAAACGCGACCGAGCCTGACTTAGGCTTGGCGCATTCATGTAGATGCCTTTGCTGGTTTCGATTGCTTGCCGTGCAGGAAGGCTTCCAGTGAATCGTCCATCGCATCCATCCACGATGTGTGATGCACGGGAGCCAGGGTGCCGGTCAGCGCGGAGCGGTAGCTTTTATTGCGGTAACCGAGGATGTCCGCTGCTTTGTGATGCTCCCACTCCTTGAAAATATCAGCCACGGTGAGAACATCGAAAGGCGGGTAATCGGTCGGCTCAAGCAGATCGAGTATGTAGGCGGCCTGATAGTCGATGGCTTCAAAAGGATCGGCCACTTGCTCTTCGCGGGCCACCCATTCACGGGTGTCGCTGGCCATGACTTGTTCCGCTGGCAGCTTGATACGGCCAAGCATAATGTCGCGGGCATACCAAGCCTGGGCATCGAACATGTTGAAGGTGTAGTACTGGTCCTGCATGCCGAGGAACATTAGCTTCGGATTGGCCAAAGACACTATGCCTTTGTACAAACCTTCGGGGTAGAGCCGGTTGCGTGTGGTCAGCGTCAGCTCGTTGGGCAGGAACGGGAAGTGATGCCGATACCCGGTGCACAAGATGATCGCGTCGACCTCTTTGCTGGTGCCATCCTTAAAATGCGCGGTCTTGCCGACCACACGGGTGAGCAACGGTACTTCGGCAAAGGATTCTGGCCAATCAAAGCCCATAGGCTTGGTGCGATAGCTGAAAGTAACCGTCTTGGCACCGTACTTGTGGCACTGCGTGCCAATGTCTTCTGCCGAGTAACTGCTGCCAACCAACAGCAAATTTTTGCCTTGAAACTCGCACGCATCGCGGAAATCATGTGCGTGCAATACGCGACCGGGGAACTGCTCCAAGCCTTCGAAGTAAGGAGCGTTGGGGGTCGAAAAGTGCCCAGTGGCGACAATGACGTGATCAAATTCTTCGGTGATCAGTTGATCTTGCTTGAGGTCGCGCACGGTGACTGTGAACTTGCCGGTGCTCTCGTCATAGGCAACCCAATGCACCGCTGTATTGAAGCGTATGTGTTGGCGCACGTTGCTTTTAGCTGCGCGGCCGATGATGTAGTCACGCAACACGGCGCGTGGCGGGTAGGAAGGAATTGGCCGGCCGAAGTGTTCTTCGAAGCTGTAATTGGCGAACTCCAAACATTCCTTGGGGCCGTTTGACCAGAGATACCGGTACATGCTGCCGTGGACGGGCTCGCCATACAGATCCAACCCGGTGCGCCAGGTGTAATTCCACAGACCGCCCCAGTCACTCTGCTTTTCGTAGCAAACGATCTCGGGGGATTCAGCGTCGTCGCAACGGACGGCTTCGAAAGCACGTAACTGTGCCAAGCCGCTAGGGCCGGCGCCAAGAATGGCAACTCTAAAAGTCATAAAGACTCCTTTCTTCAGGCGCTTCATCGCACGCGGGATCTTGGCCCTAGCGACGACTGAGCGCGGAAAAGAGTGACGCTCGTACCGGTATCGGTCGGGCCATCAAGCTCTGAGTGATGCGCACTAAAAACGGCTTAACCGATGGCGCAATGTGATGAAGGCTGCATCTGTCGGTGAAACAGAAGGCCGGGGGTGGGCAGGCCACCAATGAAGCGAGGGTTCTCGAGAAAACGCTGGAAGGCAGCGTTCGATCCGGTCAAACAGGAGAAAAAATGCTTGAAACCGGTCAGAACGTTAACACACCTGACCTAGGGAGAAGCCTTTTTCCTGCAAATAACCATTGATGATGGTGAAGATCGCATGGGCCAACTTATGTATTTTCAGCAGGTGCCGGAAGGTCATGATCGTGGTGTCTTCGGAGATAGGCGCGCTGAGGGTCAGGCGTGCGAACTGGCGCATTGCCGTGATTTCATACAGCGCTTCCATCGTCGGGTCGCTCAGGGAGGGCCAGTGTTGCAGCAGATGAATGCGCAACATGGTTTCCAGCGGATAGAATTTTCGACCACCGGTCGCGGTAGGGACGGCAGTCACCTGCCACCCCCCGCACACACATGGACGCCCCCGGGTTGCCAAGCTTTCAATCGGTGATGGCTCAATGGTAGAGATTGCACTCATACATCCGGACTTTCGGCATCCCTGGGTCTTGGTATGTAGAGGTCGGCCAGGTGTATTTGCCGGCCCCTTACAGTTGTAGGCCTGAGAGCGAATGATAAATCGCAGGTTCCTCCCCGCTGTAACCCGCTCAATCTCTCCAGGTCGGTGTTCGCGATGTATCTGGTTGAGCACTTTTGGCAGACGATCGATCAGCTCGCAACCCTGACCTGAATGCTTAGGGCTTTTACTCCACCCACATAACGAAATTGTAATTTTCGCATCACCTTGGCGTTATCCGCAGCGTGCAACGATGTCACACGGGACCATGCCGGCGTGCCTTCTGCGCCGAACAATAAAACCCACGCCGAAGCACGTTCCCGTTCTGGCGAACCCAAGGAGTGATTGATGGTTAACAATAAAAAAATATCGATGGCCGCTTTAGCGGTGGTGGTCTGTTCCGGGCCGTCCATGGTGATGGCGGATGATAAAGCCGAAGGGTTTATCGAGGGCAGCAGCCTGACGGTGCTCAACCGAAATCTCTACTTCAACCGTGATCACCGCAACGGCCAGTCCAGCCCCACCGGCAATGGTTATTCCGAAGCCTGGGCCCATGCGCTGATCAGCAAATTCGAATCCGGGTTTACCCAAGGCACCGTCGGCGTCGGTGTCGATGCGTTTGCGATGATCGGCTTGAAGCTCGACACCGGTGACGGGCGCAACGGTGGCCGTAGCTCGTTTGATGTGCTGCCAGTCAACCGTTTTGGCGAGGCGCGGGATGAGTACACCAAGGTTGGTGGCGCCGCCAAAGTGCGAGCCTTCGATACGGTGGTCAAGGTCGGTGACGTGTTCCCGGCCAACCCGGTGGTGGCGGCAGGTGACTCGCGATTGCTGCCGGAGAGCTTTCGCGGTGTGACGGCGGTCAACACCAGCATCGAGGGTCTGTCGGTTCAGGGCGGTCGGTTGCATGCGATGAGCCAACCCGTGTCCAGCGACATGCGCGAGAACTTCGCCACGTTTTATGCCGGCCCGGTAAATTCGCCCTGGATCGCTTACGGCGGCGGCGACTATGCACTGAACAAGAACCTCAGTTTCAGCCTGTACTCCAGCCGCCTCAAGGATGCCTGGAATCAGTACTACGCGGGCACTGCCTGGACCTATCCGCTGTCGGATGACCTGTCGCTGTTTGGTGGCCTGAACTATTACAAGGCTGTCGACGAAGGCAAACAACTGCTCGGCACGTTCGACAACAACATCTGGAGCGGTCGGGTCGGGGTGAAACTCGGAGCGCACTCCGTTGCTCTTTCGCACCAGCGCAACAACGGCAATGACGACTTCGATTACCTGCGTCAATCCGACTCGATCTTCCTCGACAACTCCATCCAGTACAGCGACTTCAACTCGCCAAAGGAACGTTCGTGGATGGTGCGCTACGACCTCGACATGACCACTTACGGGGTGCCGGGGCTATCGTTCATGACGCGTTACGCCCGAGGCACCGACGCCGATTACTCCAACGCCAACGCCGTGTACATGCGGCGCGACGCTGACGGCAATCCCCTGACCGACCAGAAGCGCTGGGAGCGTGATGTCGAAGTCAAATATGTGGTGCAGAGTGGTTCGATGAAAGACCTGTCGCTGCGTTTGCGACAGGCCACGACGCGCGCCACGGCGTTTGAATCGGATCTGGATGAAGTGCGAGTGATTGTCGAGTACCCGTTGGCGATTCTCTGACCGAGCGGTTGATACACATTCACCTTTAGAAGCTCCTTGCTCCTTTGGTAAGAGGTGAATCTTTGGCGTCCTTCGGGGCGCCTTTTTTATGTGCGCCTAAGGGTATCCGGTCCTGGCCATCAGGGCGGTGTCAGCCGCCACGGTTGCGACAATCCCCCGCCACAGTGTATTTGATGGTGTTGAGTTGACCCTTGGAGTCTTCGTAGGTCATGGCGGCGGGGACTACGGCACAGGCAGCCGACGGGCGCACAATGCTCACCACTTTCACCACGTCCAGCTTCATTCCGTATTCGTAGTCCTTGACCACTGGCACCGGTTTGCCCTGGGCGGCCGCGTACTGTTCCATGGCTTGGGTATTGGCACTCAGCGCCCGCTCGAACGTCCGGTCACCACCCCCCCCGGCAAACACATTCAGAGACATGGCCAGCACACTGGCGAACGTCATTGACTTAAGTACTTTCATATTCATTTCCTTCCAATCCTGGCTCATAAAAAAAACCCGCTATCGGGACTCGATGACGGGCTTGTTCAAGTGCGATGCGCTTACAAGTCTTTGGTGTTGTCGTCTTTCTTTTCATTGACGACGACCGGATCGCGGGCTTGTTCCTTGGCGACGAACAGCTCTACGGAGCGATCATTGGCGACCATCATTTTTTCGAAGGTCCGATCGCCGCCGCCTTCAGCCATGGCCAGAGAAGACATCACCAACGCGGCTGTAAAGGCACTGGCTTGTGCGAATTTCATGTTTGATTCCTCGTTTAGTAGCTGACGGGATCAAGGTAACAATCCGAACCTTTCATAACGGTGGCGCACAAATTACATATCCGTCATGTGCCAAAAAAACTGTGGGAGCAGGCTAGCGCCCACAGGGGGATCACCTATTTAGGTGGGTCTGCGTCTTCGTCCCGGCGATGGGCGAGCTGATACAGCGCCGGCAAGATCAGCAGCGTCAGGATGGTCGAGGACAGAATCCCGCCAATCACCACCGTCGCCAACGGTCGCTGCACTTCCGCGCCAGTACCCGTCGCCAGCGCCATCGGAATAAAGCCCAGAGACGCCACCAGCGCGGTCATCAACACCGGGCGCAGACGTGTCAGCGCGCCTACGTTGATAGCATCAGACAGCGAACGCCCCTCCTCACGCAGATTGCGGATGAACGCGATCATCACCAGCCCGTTGAGCACCGCTACCCCCGAGAGCGCGATGAAGCCCACGCCTGCCGAGATCGACAGCGGAATGTCCCGCAGCCACAACGCCATGACCCCGCCGGTCAACGCAAACGGAATCCCGGTGAACACCAGCAAGCCGTCCTTGAGATTGTTGAACATCATGAACAGCAACCCGAACACCAGCAGCAACGCCACCGGCACCACGATCTGCAGACGCTTGGCCGCCGATTGCAGTTGCTCGAACTGCCCGCCCCAACGGGTCCAGTAACCCGCAGGCACCTGCACCTCTCGCTCGATTACCTCGCCCGCCTCTTTGACGAACGAACCGATATCGCGCCCCCGCACGTTGGCGCTGACGATCACCAGGCGCTTGCCGTTTTCGCGGCTAACCTGATTCGGCCCGAGCACCAGATCAAGGCTGGCGACTTCTTTCAAGGCAATGAAACCAATCTGATCAGCCGCCCCATTGAGCGGTGCCGGCACCGGAATCAACAGCGCCGACAGACCTTCGATGTCCTTGCGCATGGCATCGGACAACCGCACCACCATGTCGAAACGCCGGTCGCCTTCATACAATGTGCCGGCCTTACGCCCCCCCACTGCGACGGCAATAGTGTCCTGCACATCGCCGACGTTGAGCCCGTAACGCGCCGCCTTGTCGCGGTCGATGTTGATGGTCAGGACCGGCAGGCCGGTGGTTTGTTCGACTTTGACCTCGGAGGCGCCATTGACCTTCTGCATGGCGGCGGCAATCTTCGACGCGGTGGCGTTGAGCACATCCATGTCATCGCCGAACACTTTGACCGCGACGTCGCTGCGCACGCCGGAGATCAGTTCGTTGAAGCGCAACTGAATCGGCTGCGACAGTTCATAGTTACTGCCTGGCAACGTCGCGGCGGTCTGTTGCAGTTCCGCCATCAGGGTTTCGCGGGACTTGCCCGGGTCCGGCCATTGCTCTTTTGGCTTGAGCATCACGTAGCTGTCGGAGATGTTCGGCGGCATAGGGTCGGAGGCGATTTGCGCGGTACCGGTGCGGGCAAACACGCGCTCGACTTCCGGCACTTTACCGAGGATCAGGGTTTCCAGACGCTGCTGCATGTCCACCGATTGCGTGAGGCTGGTGCCCGGCACGCGCAACGCTTGCAAGGCAAAATCGCCCTCGCTGAGGCTCGGCACGAACTCGCTGCCCATGCGACTGGTCAGCACGCCGCTGAGCACAATCACGCCCAACGCCGCGCCCACCGCCACGGCGCGATGGCTCATCACCCACGCGAGCGCCGGCGCATACACCCGGCGCGCGCCGCGCATCACCATGCCCTCTGATTCCTTGACCTTGCCGGTGACGAACAGCGCAATCGCGGCCGGTACAAAGGTCACCGACAGCAGCATGGCGCCGAGCAAGGCGATGACTACGGTGAACGCCATCGGGTGGAACATTTTCCCTTCTACGCCACTCAGCGCGAAGATCGGCAGGTACACAACCATGATGATCAACTGGCCAAAAATCAGCGGTCGCCGAGCCTCTTTGGCCGCCGCAAACACTTCATGAAAACGCTCCGAACGGGTCAGCAAACGCCCGTGATGCTGCTGCGCATGGGCCAGCCGTCGCAGGGTGTTTTCGACGATCACCACCGCGCCGTCGACGATGATGCCGAAGTCGAGTGCGCCCAGGCTCATCAGGTTGGCGCTGACCTTGTTGCTGTACATGCCGGTGAAGGTAAACAGCATCGACAGCGGAATCACCATCGCGGTAATCAATGCCGCGCGGATGTTGCCGAGGAACAGAAACAGAATCGCGATCACCAGAATCGCGCCTTCGATCAGGTTCTTTTTCACCGTGGCAATGGCTTTGTCCACCAGGTGCGTGCGGTCGTACACCGGCACCGCGATCACGCCTTTGGGCAGCGAACGGTTGATCTGTTCCAGTTTGCTGGCGACGGCCTGGGACACGGTGCGGCTGTTTTCACCGATCAGCATGAACACGGTGCCGAGCACCACCTCGCGGCCGTTTTCCGTGGCCGCGCCGCTGCGCAGTTCGCGGCCAATGTCCACGGTGGCGACGTTCTTCACCCGGATCGGCGTGCCATCGACGTTGGCCATGACGATGTTGGCGATGTCCTCGGTGCTCGCCACTTGCCCTGGCGCACGAATCAGCAACTGCTCGCCGTTGCGCTCAATGGACCCCGCGCCGACGTTGGCGTTGTTGCGCTCCAGCGCTGTGATCAGGTCAGTGAGGGTCAACCTGTAGGCTGCCAGCCGTTTCGGATCAGGGGCGATCTGGTATTCCTTGGCAAAGCCGCCGATGGTGTTGATCTCGGCCACACCAGGGACGTTGCGCAGTTGCGGCTTGATGATCCAGTCCTGAATCACCCGCAAATCCGTCGGCGTGTAAGCGCTGCCATCGTCCTTGAGCGCCCCGTCCCTGGCTTCCACGGTCCACAGGAAGATCTCGCCGAGGCCTGTGGAAATCGGCCCCATCGCCGCTTCGGTGCCTTCGGGCAATTGCTCCTTGGCGATCTGCAGCCGCTCGTTGACCAACTGCCGGGCGAAGAACAGGTCGGTGCCGTCCTTGAAAATCACCGTGACTTGCGACAGCCCCGAACGCGACAGCGAACGGGTCTGCTCCAGCGCCGGCAGACCGGCCATGACGGTTTCAATCGGGAAGGTGATGCGCTGCTCGGTTTCCAGCGGCGAGAAGCCGGCGGCGCCGGTGTTGATTTGCACCTGGACGTTGGTGATGTCGGGCACGGCGTCGATCGGCAGTTTTTGATAACTGGCGATCCCGAGGCCGGCCATGAGCAGAACGGCGAGCAGCACGATGATGCGCTGCTCGATGGCAAACTGGATCAGGCGTTCGAACATGAGAACCTTCTCGTCGAGGGGGCGAATCGATGGGCATCTTTAGTGGGCGTTTCAACGAGCTTCTTCAATGCGCGTGCTCGGCCGAGGCCTTGCCCAGTTCCGACTTGAGAACGAAGCTGCCGACCGCAGCGACTTGCGCACCCGCCTCCAGCCCTTGCGTAATTTCCACCTGCCCCGCTGCACGACTGCCCAGTTCCACGGCCCGCGCCTCGAAGCCGTCGTCGATGCGCACGAACACTGTGGGTTTGTCCTCGACGGTCTGGATCGCAGCTTCCGGCACCGCCACTTTGGCCTGACGGCTGTCGGTGGCGACCCGTGCGGTGACGAACAACCCAGGACGCCACGAACCTTGAGGGTTCTCCAAGGTGACGCGAACGGTGGCGGTACGGGTCTGTTCGCCGAGCAAACTGCCGACGTAAGCCACCGTGCCCGCGACTTGCGCATTGAGTTCCGGGGCGCTGACGGTGACCGCTTTGCCCACTTGCACTTTGTTCAGATCCTTGGGCGAAACGCCGAAGGTCACCCACACTCGCGACAAGTCCGAGAGCGTGAACGCCGCCGTGGTTTCGTCGACCACCTCTCCTGGCGTCAGGTGTTTTTCCACCACCATGCCGTCGAACGGCGCGCGCAGTTCATAACGATTGCCGCCGGTGGCAACCACGCTGCCACTGAGCACACTGATTTTTTGCCGGGCGTTGTTCACGGCGATTTCGGCCTCTTCCAGCGCCTGACGCGCCTGCAACAAATCCTGTTCGGCGGAAATCTTGTCCTGCCACAACTGCTTCTCGCGCTCGTAGGTGGTGCGCGCCAAGGCCAAGCGCCGTTGCGCCGCAGCCTGTTCGCTGCGCTGATCGGATATCTGCTGACTGGCGATCACCGCCAGCAGTTGGCCCTTCTTCACCCACTGTCCGAGATTGACCGACACCGACTCGACCACCCCTGGTACCCGCGGTACGACGTGAGCGGTGCGGTCTTCGTCGAAGCGCACTTCGCCGGGGAACGACAAACCGAGGCGGATGCTTTGCGCCCGCGCTTCGGCCAGTTGAATGCCCGCCGCCGCGATCTGCTCGGCACTCAACGTCAAATGCCCCTCTTCGCCTTCGGCATGTTCACCGTCGGCTGCAGCGCCTTCTTCGGCGTGGTCCGCATGCTCCGCCGCGTCATCGGCGTGGGCATCGATGGGCCCGTTGCCCGCCCACATCGAGCCAATACCAAGGCCCAGCGCCAACGTCGCCACCGCGCCAACGATCAGTTTTTTATCCATGGAAACTCCTCTGCGCCCTGTCATCGCGCAGTGTTCTGAAAGGTGAAATTCAAGGGCTGACGGCGAGTGTGCCGAGGTCACCGAAAATGCGTTCGATGCGCACCCGCGCCTCCGTTGCCTCGGCAACAGCCTGGATGTATTGGGTGCGGGCGCTGATCAGGGTGCGCTGGGCGTCGAGCACGTCGAGGAAACCGAACTTGCCCATTTCGAAGCCGCGCGTGGCGCTGTCCACTGCACTTTGTGCGGCAGGCAGGATGGTCTGGTTGAACGCCTGGACTTCGCCGTTGGCGGTCTGCCATTGCTCAAGGCTGGTCTGGATTTCGGTGCGCAAGCGCAGCTCAGTGGCATTGCGCAGATCCCGCGCCTGATCGGTACGGCGTGCTGCCGCCAGCACGTTGCCCTGATTGCGGTTGAACAGCGGAATCGGCATCGACAGCCCGACCACGTTGACCCGCTCGCGCTCCAGTTCGCGGTACTGACTGCCGATGCTCACGGTCAAGTCGGGAATCCGTTGCGCCTTCTCCAGTCCCAACGATGCCTGGCGCTGATCGATCTGCAACGTGGCCAACCGCAGCTCGGCGGTCTCGTTCAAGCGCTCCAGCAAGCGGGTCGGCGGCGGCACGGCGGGCATGCTTTGCGTGCCCGTCTGCACGGTGGTCGAAGTCGGTAACGGTGCGCCCATGACCTGCGCCAGTTGCTGATAGGCGTTGGCCCGATCGCGCTGCGCGCGACCCAGTGCCAGTCGCACTTCAGCGCGCTGCACTTGCGCACGTGTACCTTCGACCGGCGACGACTTGCCCGCCTCGATCCGCCCCAACGCCACGCGCAAACCGTGCTCGGCCAGTTGCAGTGACTGGCCAAACAACTGCAAGCGTTGCTGCGCAGTCTGGGCGCTGGTGAACGCCTGAATCACATCGGCGCGCAAGGCATTGCGCTTGCGCTCCAGTTCGATCCCGGCGGCGTCCTGGGCGCGGCTGGCGACATCTATCCGCGCGCGGCGCTTGCCGCCCAGTTCAATCGGCTGGCTGAGCATCACTGTGGTGGTGCGCGAATCGCGGCGGGTGTCCTCGGCTTCCCATGATACTTCGGGGTTGGGGATCAGACCGGCCTGCTGGCGGTCACCTTCGGCGATGCCGATTTCCCATTGCGCCGCTGCCAGATCCGGGTTGCCGGCGAATGCGGTTTGCAGGGCCTGATCGAGGGTCAGGGTCGATGCATTCGCGAGAGGCACGCAGGCCAGCAACAAACCGCCGCCGACCATGACCACCCACGCAGTTTTTTTCAGACGTGAGCGCGCCGTCAGTTCTCTTAAACCGGGCAATGGAGTACTTCCTTTAATCAAGCGTTTTCGAGACTGCCACGGTAGAGTTTTGAACTTATCGACAAGGTGACTGAAACATTACAAATCCGTTATCCACGGTTGCGCCCTGTTATTTTGCTCTAGCATGCAAAGTGCAAACACCTAACTAGCAATACAAAGAAACAAATGATGCACCTTCATCCGCCGAACAGTACTTGCCTCAGCTCAGCACTCATGAGGCAGATGGAATTTTGTTCCCGCCCTCTGCGACAGGCTGTCGCAGACCGCTGTTTTAAAGCCTCAATACCGAGTTACCGGTTGACCCTGTAGTCACTACAGCCTTTACCTTGCCCGCCTGCAAACGGAGAAAACACTGTAGGAAAATAGTTGTTCGTTATTCAAACCCGTCCGGAAGCCCTTACAAAAACAATAACTTTCCCGACCACCTTAATTAAATATCCATTCAATGAACGTGGTGATTGATCATGCGAATCCTTGTCGTCGAGGACGAGCTTAAAGCTGCCGAATACTTACATCAGGGACTGACGGAAAGTGGTTATATCGTTGATCACGCCGCCAATGGCGCCGATGGATTGCATCTGGCACAACAACAGGTTTATGACTTGATCATTCTGGATGTGAATCTGCCGGCACTGGACGGCTGGGGCGTACTGGAACAACTGCGGCGCACTCACTCCACGCGGGTGATGATGCTCACCGCACGCGGTCGCCTGGCTGACAAGATTCGTGGCCTCGATCTGGGCGCCGACGATTATCTGCTCAAGCCGTTCGAGTTTCCGGAATTGCTGGCACGGGTACGCACGTTGATGCGCCGCAGCGAGAACATCCCGGCGCCGCAGGTACTGAAAGTCGCCGACCTGGAACTCGACCCTTGCCGTCATCGTGCATTTCGTGGCGAACAGCGCATCGACCTGACCACCAAGGAGTTCGCCCTGCTGCATTTGTTGATGCGCCAGTCCGGCGAAGTGCTGACCCGTACCCAAATCATCTCGCTGGTGTGGGACATGAACTTCGACTGCGACACCAACGTGGTCGAAGTGTCGATCAGGCGTTTACGGGCGAAGATCGATGACCCGTTCGACAACAAATTGATCCACACCCTGCGCGGTGTCGGCTACGTGCTGGAGTCGCGGGAATGAAGCCGGCCAGCCTGTCGATGCGGCTGGGGCTGACGGTCAGTATTCTCGGCGCGCTGCTGGTGGTGTTCCTGGCGATCCTGGCGTATTTCGCCCTGACCCATGAGCTGAACGCGTTATCCAGGGACAGTCTGGAAAAGAAAATGGAGCAGGTTGAACACAGCCTGTCGCTGTACACCGACACCCGCGAAATCAGCACGAAACCGCACATCCTGCTTGATCAAGTCATGGGGCATGACAACCTCACGCTAACGATTTACGACCACGCCAACCTGCGCGCACCACTGCTTAAATCCGGCAGCGGCATGGCCGATCCACGACTTGAATTGAAGGCGGTGCGGGCAGTCAGCGATGAGTTGGCCTACACCACCAGCACTGACGCCAAAGGGGCGAAATTCCTCACGGCGTCCAGGCTGATCAGCCTCAAGGACGGCACCCGCGTTCCGGTGCTGCTGTCGATCGACAACGCCCACGATGAGGCTCTGCTCAGCGCCTATCTGCGCTCGACCCTGATTGCCTTACCGTTGCTGCTGATCTTTATCGGACTGAGTGCCTGGGGGGCGGTCCAGCGCGGCCTGGCACCGATGCGCGAATTTCGCAAAGTGGCAGCGATGGTCTCGACCCAGGATCTGGTTCATCGGCTGTCGGTGGTGAACATGCCCCAGGAGCTGAGCGAACTGGCGCAGGGCATCAACTTCATGCTGCACCGCCTCGACGCCGGCGTGCAGCAGCTATCGCAGTTCTCTGATGATTTGGCGCATGAGTTGCGTACGCCGATCAACAATTTGATGGGCAAGGCACAGGTGACGTTGTCCCGCGAACGCAGCGTGGATGAGTACAAGGATGTGCTGGTTTGCTGCACTGAAGAGCTGGAGCGCGTGGCGCGCATTGTCTCGGACATGCTGTTTCTGGCACAGGTCACTCACCCGTCGGCGCTCGCGCCGTTCGAGTCGATTGCCCTGGAAGAAGAAGCCTGGAAAGTCGCCGAGATGTTTTCCCTGTCGGCGCAGGACAAGCAGATCCATCTGAACGTGGTCGGCAGCGCGCGGGTGATGGGTGACCGGCTGATGATTCAACGGGCGATCTCGAATTTGCTGTCCAACGCGCTGCGCCACTGCCCGGTCGGGCAAACCGTGACGCTGCTGATTGAGCGCGGCGCGACCCAGGTTTCATTGTTGGTCAGCAACCCTGGCGCAGGGATTGAGGCGCAGCATCTACCGCACCTGTTTGATCGGTTCTACCGGGTCGACAGCAGCCGCTCGCGTTCACAAGGCAGCACCGGGCTGGGGTTGGCGATTGTGCGATCGATCATGAGCCTGCATCAGGGAGTGGCCGAGGTGAAGAGCTTGCCGGGGGCGATGACAGTGTTCAGGTTGGGATTTCCTGCGGTTGAGGGAGTGGCGCACTGAGGTGTCAGGCTCCAGACCTCCATTGTCCAGGCAGGACCCTTCGCAGGTTTGCTCGCAATTGCAATGGATCAGGCGCCAAAAAAAACGGCACCTCACGGTGCCATTCGCCTTTTGCGGTTTAGCCTTTACTTACGCGCATCCGCCCAGGATTTCAGCAGTTCGTTGTAGTTCACGGTCTCGCCCTTCGGTTTCTCGTTGGCCAGTTTCGGTTTTGGCGCGCCCGGTTGATCGAACCAATATTGCGCGTCGCGTTCCGGGTTCATTTTCGGCGCACAGGTGGCCTGGGCCTTGGAGCGTTCCAGGCGGCTCATGATTGCGTCCTGGTCCTTGGCCAGGCCGTCAAGCGCCTGTTGCGGGGTTTTCTCGCCGCTGGCCGCTTCGGCGATGTGGCTCCACCACAGTTGCGCCAAACGCGGATAGTCCGGCACGTTGGTCCCGGTCGGCGTCCATTGCACGCGGGCCGGGCTGCGGTAGAACTCGACCAGGCCACCGAGTTTCGGCGCCAGATCCGTCATCGCTTGCGAGTTGATGTCCGATTCGCGAATCGGGGTCAGGCCGACGATAGTTTTCTTCAGCGACACGGTTTTCGACGTCACGAATTGCGCATAGAGCCAGGCCGCCAGTTTCTGCTTCTCAGGCGTGGACTTCATGAACGTCCAGGAACCCACGTCCTGATACCCCAGTTTCATGCCCTCTTCCCAGTACGGCCCGCGCGGCGATGGCGCCATGCGCCATTTCGGCGTGCCATCGGCATTCACCACTGGCAGACCTGGCTTGGTCATGTCGGCCGTGAATGCGGTGTACCAGAAAATCTGCTGGGCGATGTTGCCCTGGGACGGTACCGGACCGGACTCGGAGAAGGTCATGCCTGCCGCTTCCGGTGGCGCGTACTTCTTCAGCCACTCGACGTATTTGGTGGTGGCAAACACCGCTGCCGGGCCGTTGGTATCGCCGCCGCGCGTCACGCTGGAACCGACCGGATGGCAGTCTTCGACACGAATGCCCCACTCGTCCACTGGCAAACCGTTAGGCAAGCCTTTGTCGCCGCCACCGGCCATGGAGAACCAGGCATCGGTGAAGCGCCAGCCCAGGGACGGATCTTTCTTGCCATAATCCATGTGCCCGAAGACCCGCTTGCCGTCGATTTCCTTGACGTCTTCGCTGAAGAACTTGGCGATGTCTTCATAGGCCGACCAGTTCACTGGCACGCCCAACTCGTAGCCATACTTTTCCTTGAATTTGGCTTTTAAGTCCGCACGCTCAAACCAGTCCGCACGGAACCAGTAGAGGTTGGCGAACTGTTGATCGGGCAATTGGTAGATCTTGCCGTCGGGAGCTGTCGTGAAGGAAATGCCGATGAAGTCTTTGATGTCCAGGGTCGGCGAAGTGAAATCCTTGCCTTCGTTCGCCATCAAGTCAGTGATCGATTCAGTCTTGCCGTATCGAAAGTGCGTGCCGATCAAGTCCGAGTCGTTGACCCAGCCGTCATAGATGCTCTTGTCCGATTGCATCACCGTCTGCAGTTTTTCCACCACGTCGCCTTCTTGCAGCAAGTCGTGGGTCACTTTGATCCCGGTGATTTCGGTAAAGGCCTTGGCCAGCACCTTGGACTCATATTCGTGGGTGGTCAGGGTTTCCGAGACGACCTTGATGTCCATGCCGCGAAACGGCTGGGCGGCCTTGATGAACCACTTCAATTCCTCAAGCTGCTGATCGGCCGTCAGGGTGGACGGTTTGAATTCGCTGCCGATCCATTTTTTCGCCGCGTCTTCGTAGGCATCCGCCCAGGCAGTTGCGCTCAAACCGCTGAGTGCCAGCAGGGCTGCCAATGAAATGCTATGTCGCAGCTTATTGTTTTTGTCGAACATAGAGACCTCCTTTTAGGGTTTCGGAGCAACTTTGCCGAGCGATTCGACTAGCCCCAACGCATCACAGCCAACAGCCACACCAGGGACAACGCGAACGCCACCCAGATGCTCCAGTCGGTGACGCCGATTACCAGCAAATGCAGGTAGGCGCTGCCGAGAAGACCGATAAACAACCGATCGCCACGGGTGGTGGCAATCGGCAACAAACCACGCCGAAGAATGCTCGGCGAACACAGTTCCCAAGTCGTCATACCCGCCAGAATCAGGCCAATGACAACAAAGAACGTCGCTGTGGGGGTGGTCCAACTCATCCATTCCATCATCAGCTCCTCAGACCCGGCCCAGGGCAAAGCCCTTGGCCACGTGGTTGCGAACAAACCAGATCACCAGCATGCCTGGCAGGATGGTTAATACCCCGGCCGCCGCCAGCACGCCCCAGTCGATGCCCGACGCCGAGACCGTGCGCGTCATGACCGCCGCAATCGGTTTGGCATTGACCGAGGTCAGCGTTCGCGCCAGCAGCAGTTCGACCCAGGAAAACATGAAGCAGAAAAACGCCGTCACACCGATTCCTGAACCAATCAGCGGAATGAAAATCTTCACGAAGAACTTGGGAAAACTGTAGCCGTCGATGTAGGCGGTTTCGTCGATCTCCTTGGGCACGCCAGACATGAAACCTTCGAGGATCCACACCGCCAACGGCACGTTAAACAGGCAGTGAGCCAGTGCCACGGCGATGTGGGTGTCGAACAATCCAATCGAGGAATACAGCTGGAAGAACGGCAGCAAAAACACCGCCGGCGGTGCCATGCGATTGGTCAGGAGCCAGAAAAACAGGTGCTTGTCACCGAGGAACCGATAGCGCGAGAACGCATACGCGGCCGGCAATGCCACACTCAGCGAAATCACCGTGTTCAGGCTCACGTAGTACAGCGAGTTGAGGTAACCGGTGTACCAGGCCGGATCGGTGAAGATCACCTTGTAGTTGGCGAAGGTGAAATCCTGCGGAAACAACGTCAGGCCGCTGAGGATTTCAGTGTTGCTCTTGAAGGACATGTTCAGCAGCCAGTAGATCGGCACCAGCAGGAACAGGATGTAGATCAGCAACGGAATCAGCTTTCTCTTGCTCATGGCGGGCCTCAGCGGTTGGCGTCAGAGTGAGTCATGGCCGTATAGAACAGCCAGGACACCAACAGGATGATCAGGAAGTACACCAGCGAGAAAGCCGCCGCCGGGCCGAGGTCGAACTGACCGATCGCCATTTGCGTCAGGGTCTGACTGAGGAACGTCGTGGCATTGCCCGGCCCACCGCCCGTGAGCACGAACGGTTCGGTATAGATCATGAAGCTATCCATGAACCGCAACATCACCGCGATCAACAGCACGCTCTTGAGCTTGGGCAACTGAATGTGTCGCAAAACCGCCCAGGACGATGCCCGATCAATCCGTGCCGCCTGGTAATACACATCCGGAATCGCCCGCAGCCCCGAGAAACACAACAGCGCCACCAACGAGGTCCAATGCCAGACGTCCATCACCAGCACCGTGACCCAGGCGTCCATGGTGTTGGCCGCATAGTTGTAGCTGATGCCCATGGCATTGAGGCTCGACCCCAGCAACCCGATGTCGGCCCTGCCGAAGATCTGCCAGATGGTGCCGACCACGTTCCACGGAATCAGCAACGGAATCGCCAGAATGATCAGCACCAGCGACGACCAGCGGCCCTTGGTCGGCATAGTCAGGGCGATGGCGATGCCCAGCGGGATTTCGATCAGCAGCACACAGCCGGAGTAAATGAACTGGCGCAGCAATGAGTCATGCAGGCGCGGATCGAGCAGCACTTGCCTGTACCAGTCGGCGCCGACAAAGTAGCGGCTGGACTGGTCGAAAATGTCCTGCACCGAGTAGTTGACCACGGTCATCATCGGGATTACCGCACTGAACGCCACCAGCAAAAACACCGGCAACACCAGCCACCAGGCCTTGTTGTTCTGCACCTTGTTCATGGCTACGTCTCCAAGAGATATTCGTCGGCATACACCATCAACCATTGAGCCGGGAAGCTGATGTAGGCGGTTCCCTCAGGCACTGGCTTGTCTTCGGCCAGGCGCACTTTCAAAGGGGCGCCATCGAGGTTCAGGCTGATGATCTTGTAGGTGCCAAGGTCTTCGACGTGTACGACCTGTGCCTGCATCGCCTCATCAAACGGCTCATCCCACACGTGAACGAACTCCGGACGGATGCCGACTTTCAGGGTTTTCCACTCGGACTCGGCGACGCGTTTCTGCTGAGCATCGCAAAGCGGTAAATGGGTCGAGGCGAAACCGACACCGCCAGGCTGCGGCTGTACCTCGATCAGATTCATCCCCGGACTGCCGATGAAATAGCCGACAAAGGTGTGGCTCGGCCGCTCGAACAGTTCTCTCGGCGAACCGAATTGCACAATCTGTCCGCCGTACATCACCGCAATTTTGTCGGCGAAGGTCGAGGCTTCGAGCTGATCGTGGGTGACATAGACCATCGTGATGTTGAACTGCTCGTGGATCTGCTTGAGCTTGCGCCGCAGCTTCCACTTCAGGTGCGGATCGATCACCGTCAGCGGCTCATCGAACAGGATCGCCGACACGTCATCACGCACCAGCCCACGGCCCATGGAGACTTTCTGCTTTTCATCGGCGCTGAGGTTGCGCGCCTTCTTGCTCAACAGCGTCTGGAGGTCGAGGACTTCGGCGATTTCCTGCACCTTGCTGTGAACTTTCGCCTCGGCCATCCCCTGATTACGCAGCGGGAAGGCCAGGTTATCGAACACCGTCATGGTGTCGTAGACCACCGGAAACTGGAAAACCTGAGCGATGTTGCGCTTCTCCGGGGTCAGCTCGTTGACCACTTTGCTGTCGAATAGCACCTGCCCCTGAGACGGGCTCAGCAACCCGGAAATGATGTTGAGCAACGTCGACTTGCCGCAGCCCGAAGGCCCGAGCAAGGCATAGGCACCGCCCTGCTCCCAGACGTGATCCATTTCGCGAATCGCATAATCCTCGGGGCCCGTCGGCGTGCGGCTGTAACTGTGAGCAAGGTGCTGCAAGCGGATCTCGGCCATCAGGCAACCCTCGCGATACGGCGGCCGGGCGCCTGGACCAGCCGCCCCTGCGTATCAAAGACAAACAGTTTATGGGTCGGGATATAGATGCGAATCGGTGCATCTACGTCGTATTCGTGAACGCCGGGCAAGTGCAGCACCAACAGGAAATGTTCGTTGCGCACGTGCAGGAACGTTTCCGACCCGCTGATCTCGGCCACCTCAACGGTCACCGCCAGTTCCAGGTCATCGTCGTTGCTCGGCACCAGCGAAATATGGCTGGGCCGAACGCCAAAGCGGAATTCGCCCTCGCCCACCGGCCGCAGGTCGACGTTCAGCGGGAAGTGCACGAAATTGGCGAAGCTGACTTCGTTGCCGGCGATACGCCCCGGCATCAGGTTGATCGGCGGCTCGGAGAACAGCTCCGCCGCCAGCACGGTTTGCGGCTGGTGATAAACCTCGGGAGACTTGCCACTCTGAATCACCCGGCCTTCGTGAAGAATGGTGGTGGTGCCGCCCAGCGCCAGGGCTTCGTTGGGTTCGGTGGTGGCGTAGAGGGCGATGGTGTGGCGAGCTTTGAACAGTTCGCGCATCTCCTGACGCAATTCTTCGCGCAGTTTGTAATCGAGGTTCACCAACGGCTCATCGAACAGGATCAGTTCGGCATCCTTGACCAGCGCCCGGGCCATCGCCGTGCGCTGTTGCTGACCGCCGGAGAGTTCAAGCGGATGGCGCTGGAGGAATTTCTCGATGCGCAACATCTTCGCGGTTTCCAGCACCTTGCTCTGGATCAGCTCATTGGAAACGCCGCCCTGGCGCAATGGCGAAGCGATGTTCTCGAACACCGTCATGGTCGGGTAGTTGATGAATTGCTGATAGACCATCGACACGTTGCGCAAGCGCACAGGGCGCTGGGTGACGTCGACGCCGTTCATCAGGATGCGGCCGCTGTCGGGCTTGTCCAGACCGGCCATCAGGCGCATGAGACTGGTTTTGCCGGACAGCGTGCGCCCGAGCAAAACGTTGAAGGATCCGGCTTCGAAACTAAGGCACGCATCGTCAATCCAGGTCTGGCCTTCGACGGTGCGGGTGACGTGCTCCAGGGTTAATGACATGGCTCGGCCTTTTTTATTTTTGGAGTCAAGCGACCGGAGCTACAGAGCGACTTTCGTGCCAGAAACTGCAAGCCGTTGATCCGGCTTGAGAATCCTTGAAGAGGAAGAAAAACCGCGTTCGTTGCTGAACAGAAATGAACAACCTCGACTGAACAATTGAACAACCCGGCGGTTGACAATGAACAATAGTGAACAACACTCTACTGATGCTTTGGGCTCGCAACGACGGGCGCATAACAAAAACAACAAAGCATTTTCAGAGACTGCCGACCATGGCCGCACCCGCCTTGCCGCTCTCCCACGACGCCATCATCCAGGACTCCTGGTCCCGTTGCCGCGCGTTCGGCCTCAATCATCAGAGCGCGCCGGCGTTCGATCAGTTGCCGGCCGAGGGCATTGCGCAATTGCTGGAGAGCCAGCACTCACTGGTGCAAACCACTCACCAGGAAGTCCTGCCGTACTACGAGAACATCCTCAGCAACTCCAATTGCCTGATCATGCTCGCCGACAATCAGGGCCAGGTGCTGACGTCCTGGGGTACCCAGCGTTTTATCGAGCCGAACCTGACCCGCGGTTTCAGCGCCGGTGCCAGCTGGATAGAACGCTGCAGCGGCACCAATGCGATCGGCACCGCCCTGGCCTGTGAACAGGCCGTGCACATCGAGCACGACGAACATTTCCTCAAGGCCAACCGTTTCATGACCGGTTCCGCCGCACCGATTTTCGATGCCGAACGCAAGATGATCGCGGTGCTGGATGTGTCCAGCGACAGCTACCTGCCGCCGTCCCACACGCTCGGCATGGTCAAGATGATGAGTCAGACCGTGGAAAACCGGCTGATCCTCAACCTGTTCCATGGACAGCATTTCCAGCTGACCTTCAACACCGGCTTGAACAATCTCGACAGCCAATGGGCCGGGTTGCTGATCTTCAATGAAACCGGTCAGGTGCTGTCGGCCAATCGGCGGGCCGACAACCTGCTGGGCATCAGTCTGACGCGGGTCAGTGTCGAAAGCCTGTTCAAGGTCTCGCTGCTGGCGTTGTTGAACCAGCCGGACGGCCTGCCCTTCGCCTTGCAAACCTCAGGACGCAACCGCTTCCAGTGCCTGTTGAAGCGACCGAAACAGACAGGGGTTCAGGCGCGGCTGTTTGCAGAACCCACGGTTGCGACACCGGCAGCGATCAGCCTCAACTCCCTGCATTTCGGTGACAACCGCGTGGAAAAAGCCGTGCGCCAGGCCGAGCGGTTGCTAGAAAAAGACATTCCATTGTTGATCCACGGCGAAACCGGGGTCGGCAAGGAAGTCTTTGTCAAAGCCCTGCATCAGGCCAGCTCTCGGAGTAAAAACCCTTTCATTGCCGTCAACTGTGCAGCCATCCCCGCCGAACTGGTGGAGTCTGAGCTGTTTGGCTACGAGAAAGGCGCGTTCACTGGCGCCAACCAGAAAGGCAGCATCGGGCTGATCCGCAAGGCCGACCAAGGCACCCTGTTCCTTGATGAAATCGGCGATATGCCGTTGCCGACTCAGGCCCGGCTGCTGCGAGTGTTACAGGAGCGTTGCGTGCAACCGGTAGGCAGCAGCGAATTGTTCCCGGTGGATATCCGGATTATTTCGGCAACCAACCGCTCGTTGCGCGAGCAGGTTCAGCTCGGCCGCTTCCGCGAGGACTTGTATTACCGGATTGGTGGCTTGACCCTCGAACTGCCGCCCTTAAGAGAACGCAGTGATAAAGAGGCCTTGTTCAAACGCCTGTGGGAACAGCACCGCGAGCCGAGCCAATGGGCCGGTTTGAGCAGAGAGGTATTGGCGTTGTTCGGGCGCCACCCGTGGCCGGGGAATTTGCGCCAGGTCAGCAGCGTGATGCAGGTGGCGCTGGCCATGGCCGAGGAACAACCGGTGCGGCCGGAGCATTTGCCGGATGACTTCTTTGTTGATTTGGAGATGGAGCCGGTGGATTTACCGGAGCCATTAGCGGTGGATTTGAATGATGCCGACGACTTGAATCGGCAGTTACAGGCGGCGGGAGGCAATATCTCGCACCTGGCCCGACGACTGGGGGTTAGCCGTAATACCCTGTACAAGCGGTTGCGCCAGTCAGGCCACTGATCGTTCCCACGCGGTGGGAACGATCAGTGGCACAAGCAACGAAGCAATCAGTCAGCCAGGCGCCAGGTCGTGCCACCCTTCCCGTCTTCCAGCACCACGCCCATCGCGGTCAGTTGGTCGCGGATACGGTCGGATTCGGCCCAGTCTTTACCCGCACGAGCGGCCAGGCGCGCGGCAATCAGCGCATCAACCTCAGCCGCATCGACACGCCCTTCGGCGCCGGCCTGTAAGAAGTCATCCGCCTCAAGCTGCAACACGCCCAGCACGCTAGCCAATTCCTTCAAGCGTGCCGCCAGACCCGCCGCCGCGTTGAGATCGCTCTCGCGCAGACGGTTGATTTCGCGAACCATCTCGAACAGCACCGCGCAGGCTTCCGGCGTGCCGAAGTCGTCGTTCATCACCTGAGTGAAACGCTCGACAAAGGCTTCGCCGCCAGCCGGCGCCAAGCTCGGCAGGCCTTTCAACGCATGGTAGAAACGCTCGAGTGCGCCTTTGGCGTCCTTGAGGTTGTCTTCCGAATAGTTGATCGCACTGCGGTAGTGGCTCGACACCAACAAATAACGCACGACTTCCGGGTGGTACTTTTCCAGCACGTCGCGAATGGTGAAGAAGTTGTTCAAGGACTTGGACATCTTCTCGCCATTGATACGAATCATGCCGCAATGCATCCACGCGTTGGCGTAGGTCTTGCCGGTGGCCGCTTCGCTCTGGGCGATTTCGTTTTCGTGGTGCGGGAACTCGAGGTCGCTGCCGCCGCCATGAATGTCGAAGGTCTCGCCGAGGCAGCAGGTGGACATCACCGAGCACTCGATGTGCCAGCCCGGACGACCGGCGCCCCAAGGCGAAGGCCAGCTAGGCTCGCCCGGCTTGATGCCCTTCCACAGCACGAAGTCCAGCGGGTCCTGTTTCGACTCGTCGACTTCGATCCGCGCGCCGATGCGCAGGTCTTCGATTTTCTTGCGCGACAGCTTGCCGTAGCCCATGAACTTGGCGACGCGGTAATACACGTCGCCATTGCCCGGGGCGTAGGCATAACCCTTGTCGATCAAGGTCTGGATCATGCTCAGCATGCCCGGAATATGATCGGTGGCCCGTGGTTCCATGTCGGGCTTGAGGATATTGAGGCGTGCCTCGTCCTCATGCATCGCAGTGATCATGCGCTCGGTCAGCACGTCAAACGGCTCGCCGTTCTCCTTGGCCCGATTGATGATCTTGTCTTCGATATCGGTAATGTTGCGTACGTAGGTCAGGTTGTAGCCGCTGAAACGCAACCAGCGGGTCACCAGGTCAAACGCGACCATGCTGCGGCCGTGGCCAATGTGGCAGTAGTCGTACACGGTCATCCCGCAGACGTACATGCGCACATTGTTGCCATCCAGCGGCTTGAAGACTTCTTTGCTCTTGGTGAGCGTGTTGTAAATCGTTAGCACTTTATTTGTTTCCTTGAATCACTGGCCCCACGAATCACGCAAGGTCACGGTACGGTTGAATACCGGCTGACCTGGTTTCGAGTCCTTGATATCCGCGCAGAAGTAACCTTCGCGCTCGAACTGGAAACGGTCTTCCGGCTGTGCATTGCCCAGCGAGGGTTCAGCACGACAACCGGTGAGCACTTGCAGCGAGTCAGGGTTGATGTTGTCCAGGAAACTGGCGCTGTCTTCGGCCTTCTCAGGGTTGGCCGAACGGAACAGGCGATCGTACAAACGCACTTCACACTCGACGCTGGCCGCTGCCGGCACCCAGTGAACCACGCCTTTGACCTTGCGGCCTTCAGGGTTTTTGCCCAATGTTTCCGGATCATAGGAGCAACGCAGTTCGACGATGTTGCCATCGGCATCCTTGATCGCTTCGTCGGCGCGAATCACGTAGCTGCCGCGCAGACGCACTTCGCCAGCAGGTTCCAGGCGCTTGTAGCCTTTTGGCGGCTCTTCCATGAAGTCTTCACGGTCGATGTAGATCTCACGGGCGAATGGCAGAACGCGTACACCCATGTCTTCTTTCGGGTGGCACGGCAGTTCGAGGTGCTCGACCTGGCCTTCCGGGTAGTTGGTGATCACGACTTTCAGCGGACGCAGCACGCACATGGCACGCGGGGCGCTGTGGTCGAGGTCGTCACGGATGCTGAATTCGAGCATGCCGAAGTCCACTACGCCATCGGAACGGTTGGTGCCGACCATTTCGCAGAAGTTGCGGATCGATTTCGGCGTGTAACCACGGCGGCGGAAGCCGGACAGCGTGGACATGCGCGGGTCGTCCCAGCCAAAAACGTGCTTTTCATCGACCAGTTGCTTGAGCTTGCGCTTGCTGGTGATGGTGTAGTTCAGGTTCAGACGGCTGAATTCGTACTGACGCGGTTGCGCCGGCACGGGCAGGTTCTCGAGGAACCACTCGTACAGCGGACGGTGGCTTTCGAATTCCAGGGTGCAGATCGAGTGGGTGATGCCTTCGATGGCGTCCGACTGACCGTGGGTGAAGTCGTAGTTCGGGTAGATGCACCACTTGTCACCGGTCTGGTGGTGGTGAGCGTGACGGATGCGATACATGATCGGGTCGCGCAGGTTCATGTTCGGCGAGGCCATGTCGATTTTGGCCCGCAACACGCGTGCGCCATCCTTGAATTCACCGGCCTTCATGCGGGCGAACCAGTCCAGGTTTTCTTCCACGGAACGATCGCGGAACGGACTGTTCTTGCCCGGTTCGGTCAGGCTGCCACGGTATTCCTTGGCCTGTTCAGGGCTCAAGTCATCGACATAGGCCTTGCCAGCCTTGATCAGTTCAACCGCCCAGTCGTGCAACTGGTCGAAATACTGCGAGGCGTAGCGCACTTCACCGGACCATTCGAAGCCCAGCCATTTGACGTCGCTTTCGATCGCGTCGATGTATTCCTGGTCTTCCTTGGCCGGGTTGGTGTCGTCGAAACGCAGGTGCGTGACGCCGCCAAATTCCTGGGCCAGGCCGAAGTTCACACAAATCGACTTGGCATGACCGATGTGCAGGTAGCCGTTGGGCTCAGGCGGGAAACGGGTGACGATCTGCGTGCGCTTACCCGAGTCCAGGTCCGCCTGGATGATCGGGCGCAGGAAATTGACCGGCACGGCTGGGCCGGTCTTGGCATTCGAGGTAGGGTCGACAGTGGGCTTGCTCATAGGATCCTTGAACGTACAAGTGCGTGGCCGGAACGAAAGGCCTGACAAAACAAAGCCGCTATCATAGCCGATGCTGTCAAGTCGCTGACAGAGCAGGCCTGCAAACGGCTGTATTTAATCGGCTGCAAATGAAAAACAGCCTCGAAATTGGCGGCTGTCGCGCTAAACTGCGTACCTTGGCTGTTAGAGGCCAGACCGGTTGCGGGCCCAAGCGCCCCGAAACCCACGAATTCATAGAAAGAGTACGATCATGACCCAAGTCAAACTGACCACCAACCATGGCGACATCGTCCTGGAACTGAACGCTGAAAAGGCACCGCTGACCGTTGCCAACTTCATCGAGTACGTCACCGCCGGTCACTACGAAAACACTGTTTTCCACCGCGTCATCGGTAACTTCATGATCCAGGGCGGCGGTTTCGAGCCAGGCATGAAAGAAAAGAAAGACAAGCGCCCGAGCATCCAGAACGAAGCCGACAACGGCTTGCCGAACGAGAAGTACACCGTGGCCATGGCGCGCACCATGGAGCCGCATTCGGCGTCCGCCCAGTTCTTCATCAACGTGGCTGACAACAGCTTCCTGAACCACAGCGCCAAGACCACTCAGGGCTGGGGCTATGCGGTATTCGCTAAAGTCGTTGCAGGCACCGACGTGGTCGACAAGATCAAAGGTGTTTCCACCACCATGAAGTCCGGCCACCAGGACGTTCCAGCAGAAGACGTGATCATCGAGAAAGCCGAGATCATTGGGTGATACTGCTGATTTCAGACTTGCATCTGGAAGAGGAGCGCCCGGACATCAGCCGGGCGTTTCTGGATTTGCTCGCCGGACGCGCCCGCTCGGCGAGTGCGCTGTACATCCTGGGCGACTTTTTCGAGGCGTGGATTGGCGACGATGCCATGACGCCGTTCCAGCGTTCCATCTGCCAGGCCCTGCGCAATCTTAGCGACAGCGGCACGGCCATTTTTCTGATGCACGGCAATCGCGACTTCATGCTCGGCCAGGCCTTCTGCGAACAGGCCGGCTGTACATTGCTGAAAGACCCGAGTGTCGTGCCCTTCTACGGCGAGCCGGTGCTATTGATGCACGGCGACAGCCTCTGCACCCGCGACGAGGCTTATATGAAGCTGCGTCGCTATCTGCGTAATCCGATCACCCTGTTCATCCTGCGGCACTTGCCTTTGCGGACTCGCCATAAACTGGCGCGCAAGCTGCGCAGTGAAAGCCGTGCGCAGACGCGGATGAAGGCCAATGACATTGTTGATGTCACGCCGCAAGAAGTGCCGCGGATCATGCAGGCCTATGGCGTGAAGACCTTGATCCATGGGCATACCCATCGCCCGGCCATCCACAAGTTGCAGATTGGCGAACAGGCGGCCAAGCGCATTGTGTTGGGTGATTGGGATCGTCAGGGGTGGGCGTTGCAGGTGGATGAGAATGGGTTTGCGTTGGCACCGTTCGACTTCACCCCGCCGCCGCAACTGGCGGCACCCACAAACTAACTGCCAAGCCCGAAACCCTTGTGGGAGCGAGCCTGCTCGCTCCCACGGGGACTGCGGTTGACTCAATGGCCGGAGGCCGCAGGCCCTGCCTTCGCCGAGAACGGCGGTTTCGCCAGCCACACCAGCACAATCAAGCCCATGAATGCCCACCCCAGCAACGTGAAGTAATCCACGGTGGAGAGCATGTACGCCTGACTGGTCAGCACATGATCCAGTTGCGCATACGCCGGACTGCTCGCCCCGCCCAGGCTGTTCAGCGCCTCGCGGGTAGCTGGCTCATAGGTGCTGATGCTTTCGCTCATATAGGCGTGGTGCTGATCGGCCCGGCGAATCCAGATCCACGTCGTCAACGACGCCGCAAAGCTACCGCCCAATGTGCGCAGGAACGTCGCCAGGCCCGCGCCATCGGCGATCTGGTTCGGCGGCAGGTCCGACATCAAAATGCTCAAGGTCGGCATGAAGAACAGCGCCACGCCAATGCCCATGAACAGCTGTACCAGGGCGATGTGCTGGAAGTCCACTTCATTGGTAAACCCGGCACGCATGAAGCAGCTCAGGCCTATCGCCAGGAACGCCAGACCGGCCAATAGCCGCAGGTCGACTTTGTGTGCGTATTTGCCGACAAACGGCGACATCAACACCGGCAGAATGCCGATGGGCGCCACCGCCAGCCCCGCCCAGGTGGCGGTATAGCCCATCTGGGTTTGTAGCCATTGCGGCAGAATCAGGTTGATCCCGAAGAACCCGGCGTAACCCAACACCAACACGATGGTGCCGATTCGAAAGTTGCGGTAAGCGAACAGCCGCAAATTGACCACCGGATGCTTATCGGTCATTTCCCAGATCACGAACACCGCCAGCGCAATCACCGAAATGGCTGCACCAATGAGGATGAAGTTCGACTCAAACCAATCCAGGTCGTTGCCCTTGTCGAGGATCACCTGCAAGGCGCCGACGCCAATGATCAGGCTGATCAAACCGACGTAATCCATCGGCTGGTAACTGGTTTCCACCGGCCGCGCCTTGAGTTGCTGGCGCACCACCATCACCGCGAAAACACCAATCGGTACGTTGATAAAGAAAATCCACGGCCAGCTATAGCTGTCGGTAATCCAGCCACCAAGGATGGGACCGGCAATCGGCGCCACCACCGTGACCATCGCCAGTAACGCCAGGGCCATGCCGCGCCTGGCAGGCGGATAGACGGCAATCAGCAGCGTTTGAGTCATCGGGTAGAGGGGACCGGCCACCAGACCTTGAAGCACCCGAAAGCCAATCAGCTCCGGCATCGAGGTCGAGATACCGCAAAGAAATGAGGCCAATACGAACAGAATCGTCGCCCACAGAAACAGCTTCACCTCGCCGAAGCGCCGGCTGAGCCAACCGGTCAGCGGCAGCGCGATAGCGTTGCTCACCGCGAACGACGTGATCACCCACGTGCCCTGCTCCGAACTCACGCCGAGGTTGCCGGAAATGGTCGGCAGCGCCACGTTGGCGATGGTGGTGTCGAGCACTTGCATGAAGGTCGCCAGCGACAGGCCGATAGTGCTAAGCAACAGGCTGGGCGGCGTAAAAGAGGCGTTATTGCTCATCGCGAATCCTTTGGAACTCGGCGGGCGCGGCGCCTTTTCACGGGCGCCGCTGAGGGATTGGCGAATCAGCGTTGAACGGTTTTGCTGACCGCGGCGCTGTTGTCGTGGATCAACTGAGTGATCATCGCGTCGGCCTCAACCAACTGACGGTCATAGACATTGGTGCTGAACGAGGCCTTTTGCGGCGGCTGTTGCGCCAGCACCGGGCCGCTCTGGTCACGCAGGCTCACATCGACCTGAGTCGACAGTCCGACCCGCAACGGGTGCTTGGCCAGTTCTTCGGCATTGATGTGAATCCGCACGGGCACACGCTGGACGATCTTGATCCAGTTACCCGTGGCGTTCTGCGCGGGCAGCAAGGCAAACGCGCTGCCGGTGCCGGCGCCGAGGCTGTCGATGGTGCCGCTGTATTTCACGTCGCTGCCGTAGAGGTCGGCTTCGATCTCCACTGGCTGACCGATGCGCATGTCACGCAGCTGGGTTTCCTTGAAGTTGGCGTCGATCCACAGCTGATCCAACGGAATGACCGCCATCAATGCGGTGCCCGGCTGGACGCGTTGGCCCAGTTGCACGGAACGCTTGGCGACATAACCGGTGACCGGCGCGATCAACGTGCTGCGTGAGTTATTCAGGTAAGCCTGACGCAGTTGCGCGGCAGCGGACATCACGTCCGGGTGCGACGAAACCACGGTGTCGTCCACAAGCGCACTGGCGGTTTTCAATTGCTGTTTGGCGTTGGCCAGGGCGTTTTTCGCCGAGGTCAGGTCGTCGCGAGCATGGGACAGTTCTTCCTGGGAAATCGCGCCGCCAGCGGCAAGGTTTTTCCGGCGATTGAAGTTGTCCTGAGCCTTTTGCACTTCAGCTTGTTGAGCGTTGACCTGGGCTTTCATGCCGTCGACGTTGCTGTACAAGCCACGAACCTGACGCACGGTGCGGGCCAGGTTGGCCTGGGCACTTTGCAGACCGACTTGGGCGTCGTTCGGGTCGAAGTTGATCAGCACCTGGCCTTCGTGAACCAGGTCGCCATCGTCGGCACCAATGCTGACCACGGTACCGGTGACCAACGGAGTGATTTCCACCACGTTGCCGCTCACATAGGCATCGTCGGTGCTTTCGTTCCAGCGACCGTAGAGCTGGTGATAACCCCAGACGCCGACACCGGCGAGGAGCACCACGATCGCCAGCAGCACCAGCATGACTTTGCGTTTGCGCGGATTGCTGGTGTCTTGAGCGTTGTCAGAGGATTGGGTTTTATCGGCAGTGGCCATGACAAGTACCTTGAATTAGTTGTGCTGCGTGGCTGGGGTTGCGTTGGCTGCGGTCAGGGTTTCGCCCTGGAAGCCGCCGCCCAGCGCCTGCATCAGTTGGATCGACAGGTCGATCTGCTCGGCATTCAGATTGGCCAACTGACGCTGGGCCTGGAGCAATTGCTGCTCGATGCTGAGCACGTCCAGGTAATTGCCGATGCCGGAGCCGTACCGCTGGACCACGGTGTTGTACGAATCCTGGGCAATGTCGGTGGCGTGCTGCTGGGCGCCGATCTGCCGGCCGATATCGCGCAACTGGTTGAGGGTGTCGCTGACATCCCCCAGGGCTTTCACCAGGCTTTTGTTGTACTGCGCCACCGCGAGGTCGTAATCGGCGTCGCGGGAATCAAGGTCGGCGCGCAGGCGACCGCCGTCGAAAATCGGCACTGAGATCGTCGGCGCAATGTTGAAGAAACGACTGGCCGAACCGAACATCGCATCACCCAGCAACGACTCGGCACCGGCCGCCGCGCTCAGGTTGAGGTTGGGGTAGAAGCGGGTTTTGCCGGCGTCGATGTTCTTGCTCGCGGCCTCGACCCGCCAACGGCCGGCCACCAGGTCTGGACGACGACCCAACAACTCGGCCGGCAGCACCGATGGCAACGCGACGGCGCTGGCCTGAAGGATTTTCGGCCGGGCGATTTGATTGCCGCGATCAGGGCCTTTACCGAGCAAGACGGCTAACGCGATTTTCGCGCTTTGCAGGCGTTTTTCGGCGTCGATCAGGCTGGCTTCGGAGGTGGCTTCCAGGCTTTCGGTCTGCTGAAACTGGTACTGGCTGTCGATCCCCGAACTCAGGCGACGCTGGCTCAGGTCGAGCATTTGCTTGGTGCGCTTGAGGTCTTCACTGGCCAGGTCGTAGACGATGTGTGCATGACCCAGATCGCTGTAGGCGCGAGCGACGTCGGCGGACAAGGTTAACTGAGCGGCTTGTTGGTCGACTTCAGCAGCACGGGCTTGGCCCAGTGCGGCTTCCCAGGCATCACGCTGACCGCCCCAGAGGTCAAAGTTGTAATTGAAACTGGCGCTGATGTTGCGCACGGTGGAGTACGTGCCGCCCTGCCCGCTCGGGTCCTGATCCCGGGCCAGACGCGAGCGGCTGACGCCAGCGCTGGCATCGAGGGTCGGCAGGCGAGCGGCATCCGCTGCATAAGCGGCGGCACTGGCCTGGTGAGCACGGGCGTCGGCGATTTGCATGTCGGGGCTGTCGCGCAGGGCTTCGCGGATCAAGCCGTCGAGTTGTGGGTCGCCGAGGCTTTTCCACCAGTCGCTTTTCGGCCAGGCCGCGGGCGACAGGGTCACGCCGCTGAGGGATTGCCCGGCCTTGAGGTTCTGCGCATCGAGGCTGACGCCCTCGGTGGTCAGGCCGCTGTAGCTGGCGCAACCGGCCAGGGTCATGGCCGCCAGCACTAGGCTCAGGCCAGTACGCAGGGTTTTACTGCTCATTTGTCACCTACCCGCAGCAGGGTGATCGAGTCACCGGCCGCCACCAAAATTTTCTTCAGGATCTGTTCGAGGGTTTTCAGCTCTTCAGGGGTGAGCGCGCCGGCCAGTTCATTCATGGCGTCGGCGCCGATCTCCGGCAGGCGGTCAGTCAACTGCTGGCCTTGCTCGGTCAGCACCAACTGAACCTGACGGCGATCCGCTTCGCAGCGTTGGCGGGCGAGGAAGCCTTTGTGTTCCAGACGATCGAGCATGCGGGTCATCGAACCGCTGTCCAGCGACAGATGACGGCACAGCTCGGCCGGCGTATCGACGCCGAACTGGGCCATGATGATCAGCACTTTGAACTGCGCGGCGGTGATGCCGTGGGGTTCCATATGCGTGTCGATGATCCGGTCCTTGAGCAACGCTGCGCGCCCGAGCAGGAGGCCGAGATGGCAAGTGTGGAATGCATCTGGGGTGAAATGTTTCATCTGTCCACCGATTAGCTGCCTAGGCAGAGAATGTATGTCGAGATGTTACTGCTTAGGCAGCGAATGTCAACGCAATAGTTAGCTCGCTTGCTATTTAGTTGACCATGGGCTTGCCAGTGGTCGCGCCCACAAGGCTCAAGGTGATCCTTGTGGGCGCGACTCGGCTTGGGAGGGGCGCGAGTTTAGAAATCCCGCTTGTAGAAGATGTCCAGCGAACTGGCCACGCCGCCCGCCGCTTCGAGGTAGACCTTTTTGCTCAGCTTGTAACGCAAGGCAATGGTGCTGGCCGGCTCGAACACGCCAACGCCATAACGCAGGCTGAGCTTCTCGGAGATATTTCCGCTGGCCACTACGCTGGTTGCNGAGGTAGACCTTTTTGCTCAGCTTGTAACGCAAGGCAATGGTGCTGGCCGGCTCGAACACGCCAACGCCATAACGCAGGCTGAGCTTCTCGGAGATATTTCCGCTGGCCACTACGCTGGTTGCGGTGCCGCTGCCTTGGGTGTCGAGCTGGAAGTCCTGAATCCCCAGGTTCTTGGCCAACCCGCTGGTCACCCCCGAGCTGCCCATCAACCCCAACCCCAGCGCGGCTTGGGCGAGCAGATTGTTGTCCTCACCGCTGGTGCTCAGCGGACGCCCCAGCACCAGATAGGACAACGCCTGCTCCTGACTCATGGCCGGCTCGGAGAAGATCTGTGTGGTCGGCTGCTCGGCGCTGCCGCTCAGGCGAATGCCGGCGATCACGTCGTCGGTCTGGCGAATCGCTTCGATGTCCAGATACGGCTGATCGATCGGGCCGGCAAACAACAAACGCGCCCGACGCACCGTCAATCGCTGACCGTAGGCGCGATAACGTCCATCGTTGAGCCAGAGCTCACCGCGAGCGTCCATGTTGTCACCGATGTGCACATGACCTTGCAGGTTGGCGGTCAGGCCAAACCCGGCAAAGCTGAGTTTGTCCTGACCGACCACCACATCGATGTCCATCCCCATGGCCATCGGGGGTTTGCCCTGTTCGGTCTGCTGGCCGACGATCACCGTGTCATCAGACACCTTGACCGTCGACGCCGGCAACTCGCGCACGGTGATCTCGCCTTTTGGCACCAGCACCTTGCCGGCGATCGTCAGTTTGTCGTCCTTCATCGAAATCTTCAGGTCCGGCGCCATTTCCAGCGTGGCGTAGGGCTCGACGGTGACGGGCAACTGCGTGCCTTTGAGCGCCAGTTCCACCACCAGCGCCTGACCCCAGGCGATGTTGCCGCTCAAGGTGCCCTGCCCGGTCTTGCCACTTTTCCAGCCGCCGTTCAATTGCACGCTTTCGCCGGCAATCATGGCCTGAAGTTGCAGCGCTTGAAGGTCCATCGGCAGTTCAGGGCCGGAAATCTCGCCGTCGCTGAGCAACAGATTGCCGTTAACCTGCGGCGCCAGCAGCGTACCTGCGAGCGTGCCGCTGCCATTCAAACGCCCGGTCAGTTTCTTGACCATCGGCACGAATGGCCGCGCCACCGACAGATCCAGACCACTCAGGCGGTACGAGCCGGTCAGTGGTTTGCTCTTCGGCAACGGATTGATCTGCGCCTGGAGAACAAGCTCACCGAGCTTGCCGCCGACGAAATTGAGGTCAGTGTCGATGCGCTTGGGCGTGAGCTTGCTGTTCAGTTTCAGGGTCTGGTAGGGGAAGTCCAGCCACCGGTCCTTCTCCCTGATGCGCAACGTGCCGCCGCTGGCATCGACACTGATCTGACCGTTCGGGCCGCTGGCCGGCAGGTCCAGTCGCAGGTCGGCGTTGAGCCGGCCCTTCCAGGCGAAATCCTTGGGCAACCACTGCGCCAGGCTGTCGATCGGGAATTGCTTGAGGTGATAACGCAGGCTCGGCTCAGGCATCAGGCGCTGATCCTCACCGCACAGGCTGGCCGGGCCGGACGTCCAGCAGTGGGCGCCAAAATTGATCTTGCCGTCCGCCAGCCGTTCAAGCTTTGCCGGACCTTGCAGCCTCCAGTCTTGACCGCCGGCCTGGATATCACCGCTGGCCAGGCGCCCACGCCAATTGCCTTTGTCCAGATTGCCGTCGAGGCCGAGCGCGAGTTTCAGCTTCGGCCCTTGCAGGTCGAGGATGAGTTTCTGGTGTTTGATATCGCCCTGGCCGCTGGCGGTCAGCGTCCCCAGTGACGTCTCTGCGGCCTGGATGCCGCTCCCTTTGAGGTCGATTTTGGCCCGTTGCGCGCTGTCGAGGATGGCGTCCAGATTAAGGCTTTGCAGGCGATTGTCTTCGAACGCCAGTTGTTTACCTTGCAGCCTGAGCTTGCCTTGCGGCGCCTCGAGCGTCCCGGCGACATCGACGCGACCATTGACCTGACCGCGCAGTTGCGGCCACAGCTGAGCCAGACGCGGCAACTTGATATCGATCTGACCGGCGAGCGTCTGTTGCAGACTGCCCTTGCCGTTGATGCTGTTGTCGCCGAGGCGAATTTGCAACGCGCTGAGATTCCATTGCTCGCCACCACCATCGGCTTTGGCCTGGATCACTGCCGGTTGGCCGCGCAGTTTGCCTTTCAAGTCCAGATCAGCGGTCAGGCTGAGTTTTTCATTCTTCATCTCGCCCTTGCTGCGCAACGGTCCGGCCAGGATCCCCGGCAACTCCGCCACCCAGTACGCCGGGTTGATCGCCGACAGGTCCAGCGCCGTGTCCCAGGCAATGCCGTCGGCGAATTGCAGGTTCAGGTGCCCTTCGGCCTTGCCCTGCCCGGCTTCGAGTTGAATTTGTTGCAGGTAGATTTTCGTCAGGTCGCCGCTGAACGGGCTGGTCAGGCTGAACGCCCCGGCCGGGCCGTCGAGTGCGGCGTTGAAGTGACCCATGTACTGGCCGTCGGTGTAGGAGACTTCGCCGTTGAAGCTGCGCAATGCCACTTCGGGCTCGTCGATCAGTGGGTAGAGGCGATGCCACGGGAAATCCAGCCAGTTGATTTTTGCATCGGCGCTCAGGCCTTTGCTCCAGTCGAGGTTGCCGATGAGTTTTAGGCTTTGCTTGTCGTTGGCCGTGAGGTCCAGCCCGGCGATCTGAGCGCCGTTGGCGTCGACCTTGCCTTGCAGCAACAACGCGACCGGGCCAAGTTCTGCGGGCAACGTGGCTTTGCCGAGCAACTGGTAACCGTTCTTCAGGTCGCCGTCGCCGGTGAGTTCCAGTTGGTTGAGTTGCAGAGTGTCCGGCAGATCGGCGCTAGGCTTGAAGCCGTCAGCGGTGATCCGTACCTTGGCCGGCAGGTTGTCTACCAGCGGTTGCAGTTCGCCGGTCAATTGTCCGTTGAGGTAACCGCTGCTGTCGGCTTTCAGGTTCAGGGTTTTCAGCAGATCGCCGTCGACCTCCAGGGCCAGCGTCCAAGGCCCGGTGCCGGGGGCTGGCAGGGTCAGTTTGCCTTGTGCCTTGAGCGGCCAGTTACCACTGGGTTGCAGCAGCCCTGAAAGATTCAGGCTCAGGTCATCCCTTTGCAAATGAACGGAATCGATCTGCAAGCCGCTGGCCGTCCAGTGCGCCGCCAGTTGCAAACCCTTGAGTTCTTCGCTGCCGTTGAACAGCAGGCTGGCGACCTGGACATCGCCCAGCTCGATGGCCAAGGGCAATTTCAAATCCGGGAGACTGATCGGTCCGCTGCTTTCTTCGTCCGTTGCGGGCGGAAGTTGCAGGCTGACCTGATCGGCTTTCAATTGCTCGATGCACAGAGTCATGCGCGTCAGACACCGCGGTGACCAGGCGAACATCACCTTGTTCAGCTCAACCCGACTGCTGTCCTGCTGCCACAGCACATGGTCGGCACTCCACTGCCCCCCCAAACGCCCCTGAAAGTTCTCGACGGTCAAACCCGGGACAAAGCCGAGCGCCCAACGACTGCCCGTCGCCGTACCCAGCACGGTGGCCACGGTCAAAACGACCAGCATCAGCAGCGCCAGAATCGCCAGTAGCGTTATTTTAAAACCACGATTCACAGCTCAGGCCCCATGGAAAAGTGCAGTCGAATGCCGCCGTCGTCGTCCATCGCATGGGCCAGGTCGAGGCGTATCGGCCCTACCGGAGAAACCCAGCGCACACCGATGCCGACGCCAGTCTTGAGGGCCGGCAGTTCAAGGGTATTGAAGGAGTTGCCTTGGTCGATGAAGGTCGCGACCCGCCATTTTTCGGCGATGGAGTACTGATACTCAACACTGCCGGCGATCATGTAGCGGCCACCAATGCGGTCGCCCTCGGAGTTTTCCGGGGACAGGCTCTGGTAGTCGTAACCGCGCACGCTCTGATCGCCACCGGCGAAGAAGCGCAACGACGGCGGTACCGATTTGTAACCGTTGGTGGCGCTGCCGCCGACCTGCACCCGCCCAAGAAAGCGGTGTTTATCGAAGACCGTGGTCAATCCTTTCACCAGCGCGGTGCCGTAAAGCAGATTGGTGTCGGACCCCAAACCTTCCTTGGCCACTTTGCTCTCGAATGCCAGGCGATAACCGTTGTGCGGGTCGATGCGGTTATCACTTTTAAGAAAGGAATAGCTGACGCCAGGCATCAGCAACGTGCTGAGCCCCGAGTCGTCGCCGAGCCTGTATTCCTCGTGCTGCCATTTGAGCGACACCACCCGCTGCCAACCGCTGGGCAGCTTACTGTGCCACTCGGGGCCGATGGTCAGCAGTTTGCTGAGGGAGTCCTTGTCGGCGATTTCTTCATTTTGATAGCCACCGGAGAACCGCAGCTTGTCGGTCAGCGGCGGGTCCAGGGGAATGTCGTAGAACACACCGACGTTTTGCCGGGGCGCCGAGATTTCGGTCTCCCAGCCATAGCTGTGCCCCTGAGGGTTGACCCAGTGCCGGGTCCAGTTGGCCTTGACCCGAGGGCCGACGTCGGTGGAATAACCCAGTCCCAGACCCAAGGTCCGTGGTTTGCGCGTTTCGAGTTTGACCTCCACCGGGATCACGTCGTTCTTGGACGCCGTCGGCGCCGCATCCACCCGCACGCTTTCGAAATAGCCGCTCGATTGCATGGCTTGATTGAGCTCGGCGATCAGTTCGGAGTCATAAGGTGCACCCGCTTTGAATGGCACCATGCGCCGCAACAGGTCTTCGTCGAACGGCGAATCACCCTCAAAACTGACCTTGCCCAGTGAATAACGTGGGCCGCTGTTGTAGATCAATTCGATGTCTGCGACGCCGGCTCGCGGATCGACCAATAGTTTCTGGCTGGCGAAGTAACCACTGAAAAAACCATAGCGCGAGGCCTGGTTCTGAATAAGGCGCTTGGCGTCTTCGTAATGACCATGGTTGAGCACTGCGCCGGTTTTCAGCGCATTGCTTTTAGGTACACGGAAGGCTTTGAGGGCGTCGGCCGGGCCGTCGATGCGAATTGTGACGTTGCGCAAATGCACCGGCTCGCCAGGATCGATATTCAGCACCAGACGCGGTGTTTTGCCGCCCTTCACATCCGTGTCTATTTGCGGCTGGTAATAACCCAAGGCCTGGGAGGCCTTGCGTGCCTGTTCTTCGGCGCCACGACTGAAGCGCAGCAAGGCTTCTTCGTCTCGATCGCCGAGGCTGCCGATATAGCCCTCTATATTGGCTTTCAGTTCATCGTTGGACGGTTTGATCCGCACATCCAATTCACTTTGCGCCAGCGCCGCGCAGCTGGTAATCAGCATCAGCACGCCACTGGTAATTCTTCCTGGAAACTTCATAGGCGCGGATGCTATCACGAGCGTGGGAACGTGATAGAGCCTGGCGTGCGGTGAACGTTCTAACTTTATGTGGTTGTCGTTTGTAACACCTGCGGATTGGCGTGGAAAAACACGTGCTCGCGAATCGGTCCTACGGCAACCTCACCGATTTCCTCATAGCCTTGGCGCTTATAGAACTCCAGATAGCGAGGATTCCCCGTGTCGAGGATCACGCCCTCGGAGTGCTCATCCACCGCGCACCAGTTGTGCACCGCTTGCAGCAATTGTTCGCCAAAGTGCTTGCCCTGGAATTGTGGATGAACCCCCAGCAACGGCAGCAGGTGCACCGAGTCGGACGGCACGCAAGCCATCACGGCATCGTGATACTCAAGATAGCGTCGGGTACAACGAAAACCGGTGCTGAGCACCATGCGCAGACGCCAGGCCCAACTCTCGGTGATGCCCAGACGGCGTTGCGGCGGCGCGATCAGCGCGATGCCGATCAACCGGTCGTTGACTAGCAGGCCGATGGCCGGCAAGTCCTGTAGGAAGTGTTGCTTGACCAGTTCGCGCACGGTGGCACGGACCCGCTGTTCATAACCGGGACGCTCCGCTTCGAACAGGTAGCCGAACGTCGGCTCATGCCGGTAAGCCTGGTACAACAGCGAACGTGCTTCGCGGGAATAGCCGTTGTCGAGCATGTGAATATCGGCGATGGCGGTCGAGGTTTCGGGCATAACGGTATTTCTCCCCGGGGCGAGGCTCAAAAGGCCTCGTTCTTATTGGTACGAGCCTTGCGCGGTCGCGATCGTTCCCACGCCACCAGACATTAGCAGCGCATCTGGACTACTGCCACACTGGCCCCGATCCTACATGTCAGCTAGCATCGCCCTTTTGCCAGGACTGCCGACCATGAAGATCGTCTCCTTCAACATCAACGGGCTGCGCGCTCGCCCCCATCAGCTGGCGGCGCTGATTGAAAAGCATCAGCCCGATGTCATCGGACTGCAGGAAACCAAGGTTCACGACGACCAATTCCCGCTGGCCGATGTTCAGGCGCTGGGCTATCACGTGTATTTCCATGGCCAAAAAGGTCATTACGGCGTGGCCCTGCTCTCGCGTCAGGAACCTATCGCGCTGCACAAAGGTTTCGCCACCGACGAAGAAGACGCTCAGCGCCGCTTCATCTGGGGCACGTTCGCCGACGCCAATGGTGTGCCGGTGACCATCATGAACGGCTATTTCCCACAGGGCGAAAGCCGTGATCACCCGACCAAATTCCCGGCCAAAAAACGCTTTTACAACGATCTGCAGCAATTGCTGGAAAGCCAGTTCAGCAACGATCAGCCGGTGGTGGTGATGGGCGACGTGAACATTTCCCCGGAAGACTGCGACATCGGTATCGGCCCGGACAACATGAAACGCTGGCTGAAAACCGGTAAATGCAGCTTCCTGCCGGAAGAACGCGAGTGGATGGCCCGCTTGAAGAACTGGGGCCTGGTGGACAGCTTCCGTCACTTGAACCCCGAGGTGGCCGACCGTTTCAGCTGGTTCGACTACCGTAGCCGCGGTTTTGAGGATGAGCCCAAGCGTGGCCTGCGGATTGATTTGATCATGGCGTCCCACGGGTTGTTGCCACGCGTGAAGGATGCGGGGGTGGATTACGAACTGCGCGGGATGGAAAAACCGTCGGATCACGCGCCGATCTGGCTTGAACTGAGCTGATCCGGCCTGGATCGTTCCCACGCTCTGTGTGGGAACGATCAATCACCCTGTCATTTTTCAGAAACCTTACTGTCTTATTCTCTCGGCACTTCCTTTGGCTTATAAGGTGCCGGCATGACGCTGCGCGTGTTGTTCCTGTTGATGCTGTGCGCCTGGCTGCCGCTAACGGCTTCGGCTGGCGAGTTGCCCACGCCCGATTCTGGCCCGGTGCTGCGCATCCAGGGCTCAAACACCATTGGTGCGGCATTGGGCCCGGCGTTGGTTGAGGGGTTGATGCGCGAACAGGGTCTGCTCAAGATTCACCGCGAGGTCCCGGACCACGCCAACGAACTTCGCGTCATCGGCGAAACCGTTCAGGGCCGCCGGGTCGCGGTGGACGTCGCGGCCCACGGTTCCAGCACCGGTTTCACCGCCCTGAAAACCGCCACCGCCGACCTCGCCGCCTCCTCGCGCCCGATCAAGGACAGCGAACGGACAGACCTTGCACGCTTGGGCGATTTTAAAAGCGCCGGCGCCGAGCAGGTCATCGCCATCGACGGCCTGGCGATCATCCTTCATCCGCAAAATCCGTTGAATGAACTGAACACCGAACAACTGGCGCGAATCTTCAGCGGCGAGGCAAAAACCTGGGAAGAACTCGGCAGCACCGGCGGGACGATTCATCTCTATGCGCGGGATGACCAATCAGGCACGTATGACACGTTCAAGGAATTGGTCCTCAGCCATCGTGGGAAAACGCTGAGCAGCGCTGCGAAACGGTTCGAATCCAGCGAGCAACTGTCCGACGCGGTCAGCCTCGACCCGCAAGGCATCGGTTTCATCGGCCTGCCTTACGTGCGTCAGGCCAAAGCCGTGGCGATTGCCGACGGCCAATCCCAAGCCATGTTGCCGCTCAACAGCCTGATTGCCACGGAAGACTATCCGTTGTCCCGCCGGCTGTTCTTTTACTTGCCACCCAAAGGAGAAAACCCCTGGGCCGAAGCACTGGTGGCGTTCGCCCAAAGCAGCAAGGGTCAGGCGATTGTCGCGGCCAATGGTTTTATCGCCCAGACCGTCCAGGCCATGACGGTCACGCCGAACGCATTGATGCCCGAGGGTTATCAGGCACTCAGCCGTCACGCCCAGCGCCTGAGCGTGAATTTCCGTTTCGAAGAAGGCAGTGCGACGCTGGATAACAAGGCCCGACAGGACCTGTCGCGGGTGTTCGACTATATAAAGCAGCAAGAGAAAACCAACCGGCAGGTGACGCTGGTGGGTTTTGGCGACGCCAAAAGTGATCCGGCGCGGGCCGATCTGCTGTCGAAACTGCGTGCCATGGCGGTGCGGCGGGAACTGGTGAAACGCGGCGTGGTGTTTCGCGAGATTCGTGGTTTTGGCGCCGAGATGCCAGTGGCGGCCAATAGCGCGGATGAGGGGCGAATCAAGAATCGCCGGGTTGAGGTCTGGGTGTATTGACGGCGTGTAGCAGCTGTCAAGCTTGCTCGACAGCTGCTACTTGGCTGCTACATAACGAAAATCAGCCGAGGAGTTTCTGCAACTGCGCCGTGGTATCCACCGCGCCCATCGTTTTAGCGGCATCCAGCGCAGAGACGCCATTGGCATCCTTGGCTTTCGGGTCGGCGCCCTTGCTGATCAGGTAGTCGACGATTTCAACGCGATTGAACATCGCTGCCATCATCAGCGCAGTGCGACCGTCGAAGGACGAACCTTCCACTTGCGCTCCGCCTTCAATCAGCGCCTTGACCACCGCCAGGTCACCCTTGAACGCCGCGCCGGCAATCGGGCTCTGGCCGTTGTCGTTGCGGACTTCCGGGTCGGCCTTGTGTTCGAGCAGGACTTTTACCGTCTCCACATGGCCGTGGTAAGCGGCCAGCATCAGCAAGGTGTCGCCCTTATGGTTACGCAGGTTCGGCGGCAGGCCCTTGCTCAACAGCGCAGCCATCATGGCCGCATCGCCCTCACGCGCTTTGTTGAATACCTGTTCGGCAAATTCAGCGGCTTCTTCGGGGGTCATCTGGCGGCTTTGGTCTGACATTGGGCACTCCACGTTCTGTTATTCGCAAAGCCGACAGTTTCCCGAGCAGCCCCGGGACTGTCACTTCTTTTTTCTCATGGACGGCCATAGCCACATTCAATAGCGGTACTTGCCATCGTGAATGTCCGCCAGCAATTGCTCGGTGACCTGCACGTAAGTCTGGGCTCCTGGCAGCCAGGCATAGATCGGGTCATCGCCGGTTTTTCCGGGGTCGAAGGCTTCGTCCTTGAGGCGGGTCTTCTGATATTTGAAGGTGCCCGTGGTCTCCATTTTCACCTTCACCCGCAGGAACAATGGCACCGCATAGGCGGGCATTTGCTCACGGGCGAAAGCCAGCAGTTCGCTGAAGTCCAGGGTCGCCAGGGACTCGGACGGCGTAATCGCCGCCATCCCCGCACGCCCGTTGGTGTTGCGGATTTCCACGCCGTAGGCCACGGCCTCGGAAATATTCGGGTGTTGCAAAAGGATGTTTTCGACCTCGGTGGTGGAGACGTTTTCGCCCTTCCAGCGGTAGGTATCACCCAAACGGTCAACAAACTGCGCATGGCCGAAACCGATGTTGCGCAGCAAGTCACCGGTATTGAAATAACGGTCGCCCTTCTCGAACACGTCATGCAGCACAACCTTTTCGGTCTTCTGCGGATCGGTGTAGCCGTCCAGCGGCGCCTTGTCGTCGATCTTCGCCAGCAACAGCCCCTGCTCGCCTTTGGCGACTTTGCGCATGAAGCCCTTGGCATCCCGAATCGGCGCGCCGCTGTCGTGGTCGTACGCCACCAACTCCCATGACATCAGGGAAAAGCCGACGGTGTTATCAAAGTTGAGGAGGTTGGTGAAGCCGATGTTGCCGTCGCTGGCGGCATAGAGCTCGCAGATGTGATTCACCGCAAAACGTGTCTTGAACTCGCCCCACGCGCCGGGGCGCAGACCATTGCCGATCATCTTCGTCACGCGGTGCTGGCTGTCCTCGACACTGGGTGGTTGATCCACCAGGTAGCGGCACAATTCACCGACGTAACCGAGGGTGGTCGCGCGGTACTTGCGCACATCGTTCCAGAATTGACTGGCGCTGAACTTGCGTCGAATGGCAAAACCGGAGGCGCCACTGATGGCCGAGCCCCAGCACACGCACAGTCCGGTGGCGTGATAGAGCGGCAAGGTGCAATAGACGACATCCTCCGGGCGCATATCCAGGGCGATCAGCCCGAAACTGGCGGAGCTGCGCATCCAGCGGCCGTGTTTGAACACCCCGGCCTTGGGTAAGCCGGTGGTACCCGAGGTGTAGATGTAGAAACAAGGGTCGTCGAAAAAAACCTGCTGACTGCGGGCGGGGTTGGCGCTGGAACTGTCGGCACAGGCGGTCATCAGGTTGATGAACCCGTCGGGCGCAATGCCCGGATGGCTGAAGGTGTCTTGATCAGCGACGAACCAGGTGCGCGCCGCCTCGATCGACACCCGCTCGCGAACCGCCGAAAAGGCCGGTACCAACTCTTCTCCGACAATGATCGCCGCGGGTGCCACCAGGTTCAGGCTATGGGCCAGGGTGTCGCGGGTTTGCGAGGTATTAAGCAAGGCACTGATCGCGCCGACCTTGGCCACCGCCAGAATCGTCACCAGCAGTTCCGGGCGATTCTCGATAAACACCGCCACCCCATCGCCCTTGCGGATGCCTTGGGCAATCAGGTGATGGGCAATGCGATTGGCCCATTGGTTGACCTGAGCGTACGTCAGCGCCACCTCACCCTGCAGCAATGCCGGGCCATCGGGGTTGCGCAACGTCGCTTGCTCGAAGCTCCAGCCCAGGCCACACGGTTGAGTCGGGTCCTTGACGTTGGCGGCTTTCATTCCTTTCACCACGCGAGGAATGGCTTTGGCAATGGAAGGCAGCTTGCGGAGCATCTTGCCCCAGGTAATCGTGTCGTTCGGTGTGCGGCTCATGATTGCTCCCGGTCGAGCTTCTTATTGTTCAGGCGGCGCTGATTGAGGCCGAAAATACGTCAGCGGTTCCCGAGCTGTACACGCGGTTTTTGAAATGATTTGTATCCATGTCTGCGGTATTCGCCGTCGTGAACTTACGCCGGGCAATTGGTTCCATCGAATCGACGTCGACCACGCAAAATGCAGGATGCACGATGGCCATTCATGCAGATTGCACGAAAGCGCAAAAGCACTTAAAAACTAACTGATTGATATATAAGGATTTTTAAAAAATAAGGGGCTGGCACAATCACTGCAACTACCTCTGCATGCTTGCCATTCAAGAGCTAACGGAGCTGATAGACATGAGCCTGATCCAAGAAAAATTTTCGTCCCTGTTCTCCAACTTCGAAGTGACCACCCAGCCACGTCCTGACGGCGGCATTCTGCTGACCTTGAGCAGCACCGACGGCAAAGTCTTCAAACGCTCGATTTCCTACCAGCAATTGCATGCTGGAGATCAATTGTCCTGGGTGATCAGTGCCATTCGCCGTGACATCGCCGAACAGGCCAGTGAACTGCCACAAATTTCCATGCTGCAAAGCCAGCAGCGGTTTGCCCTGCCGACCTATCACTCGGTTTAAACCCTAAAACACTGTGGGAGCACGCTCGCTCCCACAGGTTATGGTCAATGTGCCTTGGAACGTCGCCGGACTGATCCACTCAGAACTGTCGACGATGCCCGTGAGAATCGCTTTGACGGCATTGCCTCAATCCTCAAGACGTGGGAAGTGACTGGCGATGTCTTCGCCGGTGAAGTTCGCCACCCAGCCCTCAGGGTTGTTAAACAGACGGATCGCGACCAAATACGGATGCTCGCCCATGTCGAACCAGTGTGGGGTGCCGGCCGGTACCGAGATCAGGTCGTTTTTCTCGCAGAGTACCGCGTAAACGTAATCGTCGATGTGCAGCGTGAACAAACCACGGCCGGCGACGAAGAATCGTACTTCGTCTTCGCCATGGCGATGTTCGTCGAGAAACTTGGCGCGCCATTCGGCTTTTTGCGGGTGATCGCTGTTCAGGCTGATGACGTCGACGGTGATGTAACCGCGTTCGGTCATCAGCTTGTCGATTTGCTCCTGATACGCGCCGATCACTTCTTCCTGACTGGCGCCGGGCTGGATTTTCGCCGCGGCTTGCCAGCGGTCGAAATGCACGCCCTGCTCGGCCAGGGTCGAGGCGATGTCTTCGAAATGCGTCAGCACCTTGTTAGGCAAGTCAGGGGTTGAGACGTGGTAAACGGACAGGCTGCTCATCAGGGCAACTCCTTAACGGTTCAAGAGGGCGCGCGTCTTCAACGCGCACTCGAACAAAAATTCAAAGGGTTCGATTTGCCGCAGCGCATCGCTCACGCGCGCGCCTCAGGTGTAGAGACCGAGGCGTTCACCGAATGGGTGCGCAACAGGGTTTCGGCGGATGGTGTTTGGGCCGGCGACCCGCCGCGGCCATACAGAAAACGCCCGGCATCGATGATTTCCTGGGCGAGGTGCTCACGGGTGAGGCTCATGGCCTGTCCTCTTGCATACGTGTGGCAATGATAACGGCTGCCGCGAAGGCTGCGAGGCTGGCAATACTAAAGGTCAATGCGGGGCCGAGGACATTCCAGCTATAGCCGGAATACAACGCGCCCAGTGCGCCGCCGGTGCCGGCCAGTGCCGCGTATAACGCCTGGCCCTGCCCTTGTTGACGCGCGCCGAAGCTACGTTGCACGAACTGGATGGCCGCCGCGTGAAAGCTGCCGAATGTCGCCGCGTGCAGTACCTGGGCAAACAACAGCACCCAAAGGAACTCAGCGAACGAACCGAGCAACAACCAACGCAGCGCTGCCAGCAGAAAACTCGCCAGCAACACCCGGCGCACGGAGAATCGCGCGAGGATCTTGCTCATGGCCAGAAACATCAAGACTTCGGCGACTACGCCGACCGCCCAGAGCACGCCGATCAGCCCACGGCTGTAGCCGAGTCGCTCCAGGTGCAAGGTCAAAAAGGTGTAATAAGGACCGTGGCTCATCTGCATCAGTGCCACGCAACCGTAAAAAGCCAATACGCCGGGACTGCGCAACTGCCTGAGAAAACCGTCCCCCTCCGGTCGTTCACCCTGAACCGGTTGAGCGTTGGGCACCCACAGGCTACTGACCACGATGGCGGCCATGATCAGGGCCAACGCCAGCGGATAGATATCCAGGCTCAACCCTTCGAACAACCGGCCAAGCGCGACCACGGTGATGATAAAACCGATGGAACCCCACAGGCGGATCTGACTGTAACGGTTAGTCTGGCCCTGCAAGTGCGCCAACGTGATGACTTCGAATTGCGGCAACACCGCGTGCCAGAAAAACGCGTGCAAGGCCATGACCATCGCCAGCCAGGCGTAGGTCTTGCTGACAAAGATCAGCGAAAACGTCAGCAGTGTGCAGACCGCACCCAAGCGCACGATGGCCAGGCGTCGGCCGGTGTAATCACCGAGCCAGCCCCAGATGTTCGGCGCCACGCAGCGCATCAGCATCGGGATCGCCACCAGCTCGCCGATACGCGCGCTCGAAAAGCCCAGGTGATCGAAGTACAGCGCCAGAAACGGTGCTGTCGAACCGAGCAAGGCGAAATAGAACAAATAGAAACTGGAGAGCCGCCAGTACGGGAGCGCCGCCACCGTCGTCAGACCGCAGCGGCTATGAGGTCAGCCATTAAAGCTGACCCAGCACCGGCGTACTCACGCGCACGTCCAGGTTCTGCCCACGGTGACGCAACAGGTGATCCATCAGCACGATGGCCATCATCGCTTCGGCGATCGGCGTGGCGCGGATGCCGACGCACGGGTCGTGGCGACCCTTGGTGACGACTTCGACCGGGTTGCCATGGACGTCGATGGAACGGCCTGGCGTGGTGATGCTCGAGGTTGGCTTAAGCGCCAGGTGCGCGACGATCGGCTGACCCGACGAAATGCCGCCGAGAATGCCGCCCGCGTTGTTGCTAAGGAAACCTTGCGGGGTCATTTCATCGCGGTGCTCGGTGCCGCGCTGGGCAACGCTGGCGAAACCGGCGCCGATTTCCACGCCTTTGACCGCATTGATGCTCATCAGCGCATGAGCGAGTTCGGCATCGAGACGGTCGAAGATCGGCTCGCCGAGGCCTGGCATCACGCCTTCGGCTACGACGGTGATCTTCGCACCCACCGAGTCCTGGTCGCGACGCAACTGGTCCATATAGGCTTCCAGTTCCGGGACCTTGTCCGGATCAGGGCTGAAGAAGGCGTTCTCCTCCACCGAATCCCAGGTTTTGAACGGGATTTCGATCGGGCCGAGCTGGCTCATGTAACCACGAATGACGATGCCCTGAGTGGCCAGGTATTTTTTCGCAATCGCACCGGCGGCCACGCGCATGGCCGTTTCACGGGCAGAACTGCGACCGCCACCACGGTAATCGCGCTCGCCATATTTGTGGTGATAGGTGTAGTCGGCGTGGGCCGGGCGGAACAGATCCTTGATCGCCGAGTAATCCTTGGACTTCTGGTCGGTGTTGCGGATCAGCAGGCCGATCGAGCAACCGGTGGTGCGTCCTTCGAACACGCCGGAGAGGATTTCGACTTCGTCGGCTTCCTGTCGCTGGGTGGTGTGGCGGCTGGTGCCGGGTTTGCGGCGATCCAGGTCTCGCTGCAGATCCTCCAGTGAGATCTCCAGGCCCGGCGGGCAGCCGTCGACAATGGCGACCAACGCCGGACCATGGCTTTCGCCCGCGGTGGTGACAGTGAACAGCTTGCCGTAGGTATTGCCGGACATGCAGGACGCTCCGTGAATTCGAACCAAATACGTAATGCGCGCCAGTATACGCAGGCTACCCAACTAGTTCATCCTCGAACCTTATGGGTGCCTGCGAGTCCAACCGGCATCCTGTTCATGATGGCGTGATGATGCTGCGAGTTATAGCCTTGACCCTTACCCTGTTTACCGGCTTTGTACAGGCCTCTGTCCTGCAACGCCCGATCACGTTGGACACCGGCACCGGCGAGCTTTTCGGCTCGTTATTACTCCCCAAGTCCGACACGCCGGTACCGGTTGTCCTGATCATTTCCGGGTCAGGCCCTACAGATCGTGACGGAAACAACCCCGACGGCGGACGCAACGACAGCCTCAAGCGTCTCGCTTGGGTACTGGCCAAACACAACATCGCCAGCGTGCGTTATGACAAACGCGGCGTGGCGGCGAGCCTTGCCGCGACCCCTGATGAACGCAATCTGTCGGTTGAAGCCTACGTGACCGACGCCGAGGCCTGGGGCCAGAAGCTCAAAACCGACCCGCGCTTTGGCCAACTGATCCTGCTGGGCCACAGCGAAGGCGCCTTGATCGCCAGCCTCGCGGCGCCGAGCCTGGACGCCGCCGCAGTCATCTCCATGTCCGGCAGCGCCCGGCCAATCGATCAGGTACTGCGCCAACAATTGAGCAGTCGCCTGCCGCCAGCGCTGATGCTGCGCAGCAATGAACTGCTCGACAGCCTCGAGGCCGGCCACATCGACGACAACGTGCCGCCGCAGTTGCAGGTGATTTTCCGCCCGAGCGTTCAGCCGTATCTGATTTCATTGTTCCGCCAGGACCCGGCGGCGGCGTTCGCCAAGTTGAAGATGCCGGCGCTGATCATCCAGGGCAGCAACGACATCCAGGTCGGTGTCGGTGACGCCAAGCTGTTGAAGGCCGCCAAACCGGACGCCGAGCTGGCGTTGATCGAAGGCATGAACCACGTGATGCGCATCGTGCCCAACGATGTAAAACGGCAATTGGCCTCTTACAAAGACCCGCAATTGCCACTGGCGGCCGAACTCGGCACGCGAATCCTCGGATTTATTGATGGACTTCGCACTCGTTAAGCGGTGTCAGGGGGCGTGAAAACTGGTTGAGAACGCCTCCAAGCCCTCCAGTCCTGAAAAAAACGGCCGATAAGCCTTTGTCGCCAGCGCTATGACCGGCGGCAAGCAGAGCTTGGACAGGATCTCGCCGTTATGACTGATACCCAGACTTCACCCGACTCCACTGCTGAAAAAGACGCACCACCCGTGGTCGAACTGCCGTGGGCGGACGTCCACGCCGAGCACCACAAGATGCTCCGCCTGGCGCCCTTGCAAACCGACCGCAACACCGGTGGACGGCCGCTGCGCTTTGTTGAGTTCGGTTACGCCGAGCGCAACAACAAGGAACACAGCCTGATGCGCATGAGTATCTCGCTGCCCGGCCAGCGTGTGCGCAAGGAACAGAATCATCTGGACGTGTGGGTCGACCACATCACCGAGCGCGTGCATTTCGGGCCTGACAGCGGTTTGCAGATCGAACCGATGAACCGTGGCATCGGTCGCTTCATGGCCGCTCAGGGCATTACCTGGGCGAAAAAGAAATGGCCGGGCTACACCGTCGACGGCACCGACCTTAACAACAAGGATGCGCTGAACGAAGACACTCGCCTGCGCCGCGATCATTTTTTGCGCACGCATGGTTTCGACGTGATCTACGCCGACGCCCAGCATTTGAAGGGCAGCGTCAAAGATGTGCAGGTCGGCGACCTGTTGGGTGACTGGAGCACCGAAAAATTGCAGGTCGTGGAGATTCTTGAAGCGGCGCAGATGCTCCTGCAAGCCGAGCAAAATCTCGCCGAGCAGGAAGTCAAACTCAAGAAACACGAAGAAAAGGTCAGCAAGTACAAGCGCGAAGACGCCGGACTGCGCTTTACCATTACCTGTCTGGTGGCGTTTGCAGTGTTTCAGGCGGGGTTGTTGATCTGGATTGCCACGCAACGGTGACTGATCGTTCCCACTGCGCGTGGGAACGATCATTGCGGGGTTAAACGCGGGAAGCGAACAGCGCCTGATGTTCACGGCACTGTTGCGCCGCCAGCATGAACACGCCATGCCCACCGCGCTCGAAATCGAGCCAGGCGAAGTCGACTCCCGGGTACAACGCCTCAACGTGAACCTGGCTGTTGCCCACTTCGACAATCAGCAAGCCCTTCTCGGTCAGGTGGTCCGCCGCTTCGGCAAGCAGGCGACGCACCAGGTTCAAGCCATCATCACCGCAGGCCAGGCCCAGCTCCGGCTCGTGCTGGTATTCGTCTGGCATGTCGGCAAAATCTTCCGCATCAACGTAAGGCGGGTTCGACACGATCAAGTCAAAACGCTGACCCGGCAAGCCATCAAACCCATCGCCCTGCACCGTGTACACCCGCTCATCGACGCCATGGCGCTCGATGTTTTGGTTCGCTACTTCCAGTGCTTCGAACGACAGATCGGCCAGCACCACTTCGGCGTTCTGGAACTCGTAGGCACAGGCGATACCGATGCAGCCGGAACCGGAGCACAGGTCGAGAATCCGCGCAGGTTCGGCACCCAGCCACGGCTCGAAACGCTTTTCGATCAGTTCGCCAATCGGCGAACGCGGGATCAATACGCGCTCATCCACAATGAACGACATGCCGCAAAACCACGCTTCACCCAACAGGTAGGCGGTAGGAATGCGCTCTTCGATACGGCGCTTGAGCATGCGCTGCAGCTTGACCAGCTCGTCTTCTTCAAGATTGCAGTCGAGATAGCTGTCGGCAATTTCCCACGGCAAGTGCAAGGCACCCAACACCAGCTGACGCGCTTCGTCCCAGGCGTTGTCGGTCCCATGGCCGAAAAACAGATCCTCCCCATGGAAGCGGCTGACGGCCCAACGAATATGGTCACGCAGGGTACGAAGTCGGGAAGTGATCACGGGGCAAACTCCAAAAAAAACGACTGGCGATTCTAACAGCCAAAACGCGTCTCGACGACGCGGGAAAACTACTAGGGCGAATGTAGGACCAATCTATTTTTCCGGCCGGCTATTGAACAAAACGGGCCTATTGACAAAGCTGTGAGCCAGCAAAGACGGCGCCTGCGATGGTAGCGATTCACAGAAGCGCTCAGCCGGAGGACAATGTCGCAAAAGCCCCACCCGAAGGAGCCCCAGAATGTCCGTTCCAAAAACGATGTTTCAACTCAGCGGCCGCGGTTATGCAGCTGCCGTTCTGAGCCATGCGACCCTTGTCATCATCGATGCCCAAAAAGAATACCTCAGCGGCCCGTTGGCCTTGAGCGGCATGGATGCTGCCGTCGCGAACATCAAGCAACTGATGGCCGCTGCCCGTGCAGCCGGCCGGCCGATCGTCCATGTCCACCACCTCGGCACCGTCGGTGGGCTGTTCGATCCGCAAGGTGAGCGCGGTGAGTTCATCCCGGGGCTGGAACCACAGGGCGACGAAACCATCATCGGTAAATTGCTACCGAGTGCGTTCCACGGCACCGAACTGCTGGATCGCCTGCAGAATCTCGGTTCGCTGGACCTGATCGTATGCGGTTTCATGAGCCACTCCAGCGTCAGCACCACGGTGCGCGCCGCGAAGAACCTGGGCTTTCGTTGCACGCTGGTCGAAGACGCCTGCGCGACTCGCGACCTGCCTTACAAGGGCGGCGTATTGAGCGCAGACCACGTTCAGCAGACTGAAATGGCGATCATGGCGGACAACTTTGCCACCCTCACACTGACTCACGAACTGATCTGATCGGCGCTCGATGAGCGGCCCATGCCGCCGCTCATCCGCAAAAGCCTATCATTTGCTGTAATTGTCTTAGCCTCAGGAACATCCCGGTCAACTCCCGGTCGAAGGGCCGATACCCATTGAGGAAGGTCGGAATGAAGTTATCCGATGGTTTTGACGCTCGCCGCTTGCGGCCCAAAGGCCAACGCAACTGGCGTTTTCGAATCGGCGCGGCATTTGCTGCCTTGCTCTCGATGTGCGGTGTGTTGCTGGCGATGGCAGGCGCCGCCAGCCTGCTTGGTCACGCACCCGCCTTGGGCGAGTTGAATACCAACCGGGTCGGTTCGGCAGTGATTCTGGCGATTGGCCTGTTCGTGCTGTACCTCGGCGTGTGGCTGTGGCGTCGCTGCCGCCGCTGTTCGCGGCAGTCGCAAGCGCTGAACATCTCCCCGCATTTGATGAAAAAGCACGACTGAGCCGAGCGTAGCGCGTTTTCTCGCGCCTCATTCGTCTCGAGTTGGGTAAACTGGCCGCCCTTCGCGGAGGCTGACATGCAAGACGACGATTTTTCCCTGTTCAAAAGCGCGATCCAAGGCGTCAAGCCGATCAAACACGATCGCGCCGAAACCGGCAAACCCAAAGCTGACCGTGCGCAAATCGCCAAGTTGCGTCAGGCCGCCACCGTGCGCACCGATGCCACCACTGTTGACGGGCTGTCCGATCAATTCGTCATCGATGTCGGCCCGGAAGACGACCTGATGTGGGCGCGCGACGGTGTTCAGGAAAGCCAGATGCGCAAGCTCAAGATCGGACAGATTCCGTTCGAAGGCAGCCTCGACCTCCATGGCATGAGCGTGGAAAAGGCTCGGGAAACCCTCTGGGCTTTTCTGGCCGAAGCGACCAAATTCGAAATCCGCTGCGTGCGCGTCACCCACGGCAAGGCTGTGCGTCTGGACGGCAAGCGACCGATGATCAAAAGCCACGTCAACACCTGGCTGCGCCAACATCCACAAGTGCTCGGCTTCACCTCGTGCCAAGCGAAACACGGCGGCGCCGGAGCGGTTTATGTGATCCTCAAACGGACCATGATGGAAGGTCGCGACGAGTAAAGCTGTCGCACCATGCTTGCAGCATCGCGCCCCTATCGTCCTTGTCCTTGCGTAAACATCACGATTGGCGTCAATCAGCCACAATGACCGATTTGGGGATTCACGCCCACCGGCAATACAACTGCCGGCACACATACGCTACCATGTGCCTCATGTCGGGGATGAACCCTGCGTTTTTTTGCCACTCAGCTCGGTCATAGCCTTCAGATATTGCTATCGACCTACGCCCGATAGACCAACTCCAGCACCGACTGGTGTCGGTTCGGGACGCTTGAAAAGAGTTTGATTGGTACACAATTGGTACAGACAGAAACAGTACCCCTCTGAAACCCGTATGGAATCAGCCTCTGTGACACTGGAACAGAATTACACCGCGATTCTCGGCCAATTGGGCGAGGACGTCTCCCGCGAGGGCCTGCTCGACACGCCAAAACGTGCCGCCAAAGCCATGCAGTACCTCTGCCGCGGTTATGAACAGACACTGGAAGAGGTCACCAACGGTGCCTTGTTCAGCTCCGACAACAGCGAAATGGTGCTGGTGAAGGACATCGAGCTCTACTCGTTGTGCGAACACCACCTGCTGCCGTTTATCGGCAAGGCCCACGTCGCTTACATTCCGAGCGGCAAAGTGTTGGGCCTGTCGAAAGTCGCGCGGATCGTCGATATGTACGCCCGCCGCCTGCAGATCCAGGAAAATCTCAGCCGCCAGATCGCCGATGCGGTGCAGCAAGTCACTGGCGCCTTGGGCGTTGCAGTGGTGATCGAGGCCAAGCACATGTGCATGATGATGCGCGGTGTGGAGAAACAGAATTCGTCGATGATCACATCGGTGATGCTGGGTGAGTTCCGCGAAAACGCGGCCACCCGCAGCGAGTTTCTCAGCCTGATCAAGTAATTTGCTGTACGAAGAAACCGGCATTCATCGCCGGTTTTTTTTCGTCTGCGAAAAATCAGGTAAGCTGCGCGCCTTCCGCTTGCCCCTGTGAGGCTTATACCGTGTTCGTAAAAGCGCTTCGTGTCGGCCTAGGCCAACTGATCATCTTCATCGACTTCATTACTCGCCCCGGCAAAAAACAGCGCCCGGCCGAAGTTCAGGCTCAGGTCAACGCTGCTGCCAAGGGCCTGACCCTGTATCAGTTCCACGCCTGCCCGTTCTGCGTGAAAACCCGCCGCACCCTGCGCCGCTTGAACGTGCCGGTGGCGTTGCGCGACGCCAAGAACAACGAACAGGATCGCCAGGCCCTGCTGGATCAGGGCGGCAAGATCAAGGTTCCGTGCCTGCGCATCGAAGAGAATGGCCAGACTACCTGGATGTATGAATCCAAGGTGATCATCGATTATCTGGACAAGCGGTTTGCCGCCGCCTGAAGCCGTACAGATTTCGGATAAACATAAACCGGCCCATTGGCCGGTTTATTTGTTTTTGCACCCTTAGCACCAGCAGCGTCAAGCCGCTTTTGCCGCCAGGGCTTGACGCAGCACTGCTGCCAGCCTTTTGAGCCCTTCGCCCAGCGGCGCCGGTTCGATGTGATTGCTGCCGGGTTCGGCGGACGAGCGGGTATTTGCCGAGTCAGGTGAGACGGCAGTGAATGGGTGGCTGGCGGTGACCTTGGCGCGGAGTAAAACCCAGGCCTTTCCACGCTGATCGTCGGACGCAGAGCGCCCATGGCTGCATTTCCACGCAGAGGGTGAGAACGATCGTTTATAGCCGATATATCCTGATCAACAAACTTTTCGTCTACAAAAGCAAAAACATTATTTGCTTTATTTGTATACAAAAGCATAATCCACTTCGTGCGAGTTCTTGACCAAAAGGTCAGCAAATTCACAAGTACCTCAAAGGGTCGCTGCCACCCTCATGGGTCCGGCCCTGGAAATAACAATAAAACTCTTGAGGAGTATTCGCTGTGGAAAGCCGCAAATCCGAAGCCCCGACGCTGGAACTCTCGCCGCCATTACGCAATGGCTGGCTGGAGCGCATCTTCAAACTCAGCTTGCATGGCACCACGGTGAAGACCGAGTTGATTGCCGGTCTGACAACCTTTATCACCATGGCCTACATCATCTTCGTCAACCCCAACATCATGGCCGACGCCGGGATCGATCACGGTGCCGCGTTCGTCGCCACCTGCATCGCCGCCGCGCTGGGTTGCCTGTTGATGGGCCTGTACGCCAACTGGCCGGTCGGCCTGGCGCCGGGCATGGGCCTCAACGCCTTCTTCACTTACACCGTGGTCGGCACCATGGGTTACAACTGGGAAACCGCCCTTGGCGCAGTGTTTGTTTCCGGTGTGTTGTTCATGTTTCTGACTTTTTCCCGGATCCGCGAATGGCTGCTCAATAGCATCCCGGTGAGTTTGCGCTTTGCCATGGGTGCCGGCGTGGGCTTGTTCCTGGGACTGATCGGCTTGAAAACCGCGGGCATCGTGGTCGACAGCCCCGCCACCCTGATCAAACTCGGCTCCCTGCGCGAACCTGGTCCGCTGCTGGCCGCCATCTGCTTCCTGATGATCGCCGTACTCAGCTACCACAAAGTGTTCGGCGCGATCCTCATCAGCATCATCACCGTCACCCTGGCGGGTTGGGGCCTGGGCCTGGTGCACTACGAGGGCATCATGTCCGCCCCGCCGAGCCTGGCACCGACCTGGATGGCCATGGATATCGCCGGCGTGTTCAACGTCAGCATGATCAGCGTGGTGCTGGCCTTCCTCTTCGTGCACATGTTTGACACCGCCGGCACCCTGATGGGCGTCGCCCAGCGCGCCGGCCTGGTAAACGCGGATGGCAAGATCGAAAACCTCTCCCGCGCCCTGAAAGCCGACAGTGCTTCCAGCGTATTCGGTGCGGTGGTCGGTGTTCCGCCGGTCACCAGCTACGTGGAAAGTGCCGCGGGCGTAGCCGCTGGTGGTCGGACGGGCCTTACTGCAGTGACGGTCGGTGTGCTATTTATTGCCGCAATGTTTTTCGCACCGCTGGCCGGCATGATCCCTGCCTACGCAACCGCCGGCGCGCTGATTTATGTGGCGATGCTGATGATGGGCGGCATGGCGCACATCGAATGGGACGAAGCGACTGACAGCATTCCGGCGATCATTACTGCGATCATGATGCCCCTGACCTTCTCGGTCGCCGACGGCATCGCGCTGGGCTTTATCACGTATGTGGTGCTGAAGGCTTTCACCGGTAAGCACAAGGAAATTTCCGTCAGCCTGTGGGTACTTTGCGCGATCTTCATCGCCAAGTTCATTTTCTTGTAAGCCGTCTACGTTTCAAAAACAGTGTTTCAAAACAGCCTCACCCCGCCGGGTGAGGCTTTTGTGCAAATGGAGGAAAGTGATGAGTCTGGAAACCTGGCTGCTGTTCAGCGGCGCTGCGCTGGTGGTAATCCTGATCCCGGGGCCACTGTCTTTGCTGATGATCAGCAACAGTCTGAATTACGGTTTGCGTCGTTCTTACCCGGCGTTTCTGGGAGGCGTGATTGCGTCGATCTGCTTGCTCAGTGCGTCGGCGCTGGGTTTGGGCGCCTTGTTGCTGGCGTCAGAACAGCTGTTCAGCGCGCTGAAGATTGTCGGTGCGCTGTACCTGTTCTACCTGGCCTGGCAGAGCTGGCAGCAATCGCGTCAGCCCTCCCACGGCGCTGAAGTACCCCAGACTGCGCCAGTGCCACGCTTTCGCGCACTGTTCGGGCGCGCGTTTATGTTGGGCGCCAGCAACCCGAAAGACATTCTGTTCTTCGCCGCTTTCCTCCCGCAGTTCCTCAGTGCCGAGCAGTCGTTCCTGCCGCAGTTACTGGTGATGATTGCGACCTGGACCGTGCTGGATTTGCTGTGCAAGTTGGCCTATGGGTTGGGTGCCAATGGTGCGGCGCGGTATCTGCGCAGCGGTAAGGGTCAGAGCTGGTTTAACCGGGTAAGTGCGGGGTTGTTCAGCGGTGCCGGTGCTGCGTCTCTGTTGAGCCGCTAAAGAGCAAACGCTTGCGCGCGATGGCGTCATCACACACACCACACTTCTGACAGATAAAAAAAAGCCCGCAGTGTGAGCGGGCAAAAGACCAAAGAAGCTATATGCGCAGGATTTTGGGGGGAAAGTCCTAGCTTCCTCTGTAGGTCGAATAGCTGTACGGCGAAATCAGCAACGGCACGTGGTAGTGATCCTGTTCCGCAGAGATGCCAAAACGCAGCACCACCACATCCAGGAATGCGGGTTCCGGCAGCTGAACGCCACGGGCGCGGTAGTAATCGCCCGCATGAAACTGAACCTGATAGACCCCGGAACGGTAGTCATCGCCCTGCAGCAGCGGTGCATCGACCCGGCCGTCGCTGTTAGTGACTGCGGTGGCCACCAATTCCAGCTGCGAACCTTCAACGCGATACAACTCGACCTTGATCGAGCTGCCTGGGCAACCATGTGCAGCGTCTAAAACGTGAGTAGTCAAACGTCCCATTGATTCTGCGCGCCTGCCTGCGTGGAGCAGTCAGACCTCGCGCCTCCCGAAGTCAGTTGAAAAGGAGACCGCACCGATTCGGAGCACGAAACGCTGCGGCGAGCGACTAATTAAGACACTTTCCATAAAAATTGTACACAATAAAAACAACATATTTATCGCTATACCCGTCATCAAGAGACTCCCGCCGAATCTGCCGCCGAGCCATAGGTCCAGAGGACCTTCCATCCATTAGCTGACCCATCAGGCAGGTTTCTTGCAATAACATGTGAAGATGACAGTCAGTGAAAAATGCAAAAAAACAGGCTTACAAAGTAGATATAAAGTTGTATACAATCAGCCCATCGCTGTGACGCCAGCCTGTCATCAAACCGCCAGGCCGCCACACAACCCTGACCTTGAACAAGTCGAACGAAGAAGAAGGAAGACTGCAGTGAGCGCTGACTACCCACGCGACCTGATCGGTTACGGCAGTAACCCTCCTCACCCACACTGGCCGGGCAATGCCCGCATCGCCTTGTCCTTCGTGCTCAATTACGAAGAAGGCGGCGAGCGCAATATCCTGCACGGCGATAAAGAATCCGAAGCCTTCCTTTCGGAAATGGTCTCGGCGCAGCCGCTGCAAGGCGCGCGCAACATGAGCATGGAGTCCCTTTACGAGTATGGCAGCCGTGCCGGCGTCTGGCGGATTCTGAAACTGTTCAAGGAATTCGACATTCCGCTGACCATCTTCGCCGTGGCCATGGCCGCCCAGCGTCACCCGGACGTGATCCGCGCGATGGTCGATGCCGGCCACGAGATCTGCAGCCACGGCTATCGCTGGATCGACTACCAGTACATGGACGAAGCGCAGGAACGCGAGCACATGCTTGAAGCGATCCGCGTCCTCACCGAAATTACCGGTGAGCGCCCACTGGGCTGGTACACCGGCCGCACCGGTCCGAACACTCGCCGACTGGTGATGGAAGAAGGCGGTTTCCTTTATGACTGTGACACCTACGACGACGACCTGCCCTACTGGGAACCGAACAACCCGACCGGCAAGCCGCACCTGGTGATTCCGTACACCCTGGACACCAACGACATGCGCTTCACCCAGGTCCAGGGTTTCAACAAGGGCGACGATTTCTTTGAATACCTCAAAGACGCGTTCGACGTGCTTTACGCTGAAGGCGCCGACGCACCGAAGATGTTGTCGATCGGCCTGCACTGTCGTCTGATCGGCCGTCCAGCGCGCCTGGCCTCGCTCAAACGCTTTATCGAATACGCTAAAAGTCATGAACAGGTGTGGTTCAGCCGTCGCGTCGACATCGCTCGCCACTGGCACCAAACCCACCCATATCAAGGGGCCGCAAAATGAGCCACTTCCAAACCCTGAAGCCGTCGGCCCTGAGCCGCGACGCGTTTGTCGCCGCTTTCGCCGACATCTACGAGCATTCGCCATGGGTGGCCGAGAAGGCCTTCGACCTGGGCCAGGACCGTTCGATCGACGAGATCGAAACCCTGCATCAGCGCATGAGCGACATCCTGTTGAGCGCCGATCACGAAAGCCAATTGGCACTGATCAACGCTCACCCGGACCTGGCCGGCAAAGCCGCCGTTCAGGGCGAACTGACCGAAGCCAGCACGAATGAACAGGCTGGCGCCGGTATTCACCAATGCTCGATCGATGAGTTTCAACGCTTCACCGAGCTGAACGACGCCTACAAAGCCAAGTTCAAGTTTCCCTTCATCATGGCGGTAAAAGGCAGCAACCGGCATCAGATCCTCGCGGCGTTCGAAACGCGCATTCATAACTCGCAAGACACCGAGTTCAAATGCGCGCTGGCGCAGATCAACCAAATCGCCCTGTTCCGATTACTGACCCTATAGCGAGCCTTGCCCGAGCGACATTGAAGAACGCATACATTGCCCAGGGCACTGCAAGCATCCCAAGCCAACTAATTAAAGGCAGACAAGAAGAATGAAAGCTTACGCCGTACCTTTCGAGAAGTTCGTCAACCTGGCCGACGCCCGCCTGGGCACCAAAATCATCTCGGTCACCGATGACTGGTTCGCTGATGCCGACCGCCTGTTCCAGCCGACCCCGGCTGTGTGGAAGGAGGGCGTGTTCGATGACAACGGCAAGTGGATGGACGGCTGGGAGTCGCGCCGCAAGCGCTTCGAAGGCTACGACAGCGCCGTGATCCGCCTGGGCGTACCGGGTTCGATCAAAGGCGTAGACATCGACACTTCATTCTTCACCGGCAACTTCCCGCCGTCGGCCTCTCTGGAAGCGTGCTTCCTGGCCTCGGGCGAGCCGGACGAGAACACTCAGTGGACTGAAGTGCTGTCCGCCGTCGAGCTGCAAGGCAACAACCACCACTATCACGAAATCAACAACGACCAGGCGTTCAGCCACCTGCGCTTCAACATCTACCCGGATGGTGGCGTGGCCCGTCTGCGTGTTTACGGTATTCCGTTCCGCGACTGGTCCGCTGTGGGCGACAACGAGCAAGTTGATCTGGCAGCAGCCCTGAACGGTGGCCGCGCCCTTGCCTGCTCCGACGAACACTTCGGTCGCATGAGCAACATCCTCAACCCGGGCCGTGGCATCAACATGGGCGACGGCTGGGAGACTGCACGTCGCCGTACGCCGGGCAATGACTGGGTCATTGTCGCGCTGGGCCATGCCGGCGAAATCGAGAAAGTCATCGTCGACACGCTGCACTTCAAGGGCAACTACCCGGACACGTGCTCGATCCAGGGCGCGTTCGTGAAGGGCGGCACCGACAGCCAGATCGAAACCCAATCATTGTTCTGGCGCGAATTGCTGCCGGCGCAGAAACTGGAAATGCACGCCGAACACACCTTCGCCGAGCAGATCAAGGCGCTGGGCCCGATCACCCACATACGCCTGAATGTGTTCCCGGACGGTGGTGTTAGCCGCCTGCGCGTTCTCGGCAAGGTCGCTAAATAAGCGCGCGATGGCGTCAGAACAGACAACAACGAATTCAAGGTAAGAAGACCAGCATGCGCACATTGACGATTGAACCGCTGACCAAAGAAGCCTTCGCCCCTTTCGGTGACGTGATCGAAACCGACGGCAGCGATCACTTCATGATCAACAACGGTTCGACCATGCGTTTTCATAAACTGGCGACGGTGCAAACCGCCACGCCAGAGGACAACGCGATCATCAGCATCTTCCGCGCCGACGCACAGGACATGCCGCTGACCGTCAGCATGCTGGAGCGTCACCCGCTGGGCAGCCAGGCTTTCATTCCGCTGCTCGGCAACCCTTTTCTGATCGTGGTCGCGCCACTTGGCGATGAACCTGTATCAGGCTTGGTCCGCGCCTTCGTCTCCAACGGCAGGCAGGGCATTAATTACCATCGCGGCGTTTGGCACCATCCGGTGCTGACGATCGAAAAGCGGGATGACTTCCTGGTGGTTGATCGCAGTGGCACAGGCAATAACTGCGATGAGCATTTTTTCAAAGAGGATGAGCGTTTGATCCTTGCCCCCCACCAATAAGAGAAGGTCTGATCACTCGACAACAGAGTGACAGGCGAGAGGTAAAGACTGTGGAAGCACATCTGTTGGAATGGCTGAACCTGAGCGTACGCTGGGTTCACATGATTACTGGCGTGGCCTGGATCGGCGCGTCGTTCTATTTCGTCTGGCTGGAAAACAACCTCAACCGGGTCAACCCGAAAAATGGTTTGGCAGGCGATTTGTGGGCGATCCACGGCGGCGGTATCTACCACCTGGAAAAATACAAACTGGCTCCACCGACCATGCCGGACAACCTGCACTGGTTCAAATGGGAAGCCTATTTCACCTGGCTGTCGGGGGTCGCGCTGCTGTGCGTGGTGTTCTACTCCAACCCGACGCTGTACCTGCTGGCACCGGGCAGCAGCCTGACCGGCCCTGAAGGAGTCGCACTGGGCATTGCCTCGTTGTTCGTCGGCTGGTTCGTCTACTCCTTCCTCTGCGACTCGGCACTGGGCAAACGCCCTGCCCTGCTAGGCGCAATCCTGTTCGTGCTGATCATTGGCGCCGCTTACGGCTTCAGCAAAGTGTTCAGTGGTCGCGGTGCGTACCTGCACGTCGGCGCGATCATCGGCACCATCATGGTCGGTAACGTGTTCCGCATCATCATGCCGGCGCAACGCGCACTGGTTGCTGCGATTGCCGAGAACCGCACGCCCGATCCGGCGCTGCCGGCCAAAGGCCTGCTGCGTTCGCGTCACAACAACTACTTCACCTTGCCGGTGCTGTTCATCATGATCAGCAACCACTTCCCGAGCACCTACGGCAGCCAATACAACTGGCTGATCCTGGCCGGGATCGCGGTGCTGGCGGTGTTGGTGCGTCACTACTTCAACACCCGCCATGACAGCCACAAATTTGCCTGGACCCTGCCCGTTGCGGCAGTGGGCATGATCTGCCTGGCTTACGTGACTGGCCCGGCGCAGATGTCCAGCGCACCTGAAGTGGCCAAGGCGCCTGGCACCATCGAGTACCAGCCGTTGCCGGAAACTGCCCTCGGTGGCGATGTGAAACCTGAAGCTGCGAAACCTGCCGCGGCACCGGCTCAGGCGTCCAACGCCGGCCCCGGTTTCGACAAAGTTCACAGTGTGATCCAGGAGCGTTGCGCGGTTTGCCATTCTGCCAAACCGACCAGCCCGCTGTTCAGTGCTGCACCGGCTGGCGTGATGTTCGATACCCCCGAGCAGATCCGTCAGAACGCTGCACGCATCCAGGCTCAAGCCGTCACCAGCCAGATCATGCCACTGGGCAACATCACCCAGATGACCCAGCAGGAACGTGACCTGATCGGTGCCTGGATTGTTCAGGGAGCCCCGACCAACTAAGTAGTTGAAAGCTGCGCGAGCAGGCTCGCTCACACAGGGTTCCACTCAGTCCTGTGGGAGCGGGCTTGCCCGCGAATGGCCGCACGGCGGTCAACCTGATGCACAAAATCACAAGAATAAAAAAGATCCGAGGTGTTGCATGTCCGAGCTATCCGAAGCGCGCATCCCCGACGCACCCGCCATTCAGCGTTTACCCCTTTTGCAACTGATCCTGGTCGGCCTGCAACACGTTCTGCTGATGTACGGCGGAGCCATCGCGGTGCCGCTGATCATCGGACAGGCCGCCGGCCTGAGTCGTGAAGAAATTGCCTTTTTGATCAACGCCGACCTGCTGGTCGCCGGCATCGCCACCATCGTGCAATCGCTGGGCATCGGCCCGATGGGCATCCGTATGCCGGTGATGATGGGCGCCAGCTTCGCCGCAGTCGGCAGCATGGTCGCCATGGCCGGCATGCCCGGGATCGGCCTGCAAGGGATCTTCGGCGCAACCATCGCCGCCGGTTTTTTCGGCATGATCATCGCCCCATTCATGTCCAAAGTCGTACGCTTATTCCCGCCGCTGGTGACCGGCACGGTCATCACCTCCATCGGTTTGTCGCTGTTCCCCGTGGCCGTCAACTGGGCGGGTGGCGGTGCAGAGGCGGCTCAGTTCGGCTCACCGATTTACCTGGCCATCGCCGCACTGGTGCTGGCAACCATTCTGCTGGTCCACCGCTTCATGCGTGGTTTCTGGGTCAACATTTCCGTGCTGATCGGCATGTGCCTGGGTTACGTGATCTGCGGCCTGATCGGTATGGTTGACCTGAGCGGCATGGCCCAGGCGCCGTGGCTGCAATTCGTGACCCCGCTGCATTTCGGCATGCCGAAGTTCGAACTCGCACCGATCCTTTCCATGTGCCTGGTGGTGGTGATCATCTTCGTCGAGTCCACCGGGATGTTCCTGGCGCTGGGCAAAATCACCGGTCAGGACGTCTGCCCACGGATGCTGCGTCGCGGTTTGTTGTGTGATGCCGGCGCCTCGTTCTTCGCCGGTTTCTTCAACACCTTTACCCACTCCTCTTTCGCGCAGAACATCGGCCTGGTGCAGATGACTGGCGTACGTTGCCGTTCGGTGACCATCGTCGCCGGCGGTTTGCTGGTGGTGTTGAGTTTGCTGCCGAAAGCAGCATTTCTGGTGGCATCGATTCCACCCGCCGTACTGGGCGGCGCGGCGATTGCAATGTTCGGGATGGTCGCCGCCACCGGCATCAAGATTCTTCAGGACGCCGACATCGGTGACCGTCGCAACCAGTTGCTGGTGGCGGTGAGCATCGGCATGGGGCTGATCCCGGTGGTCCGTCCGGAGTTCTTCGCTCACCTTCCGATGTGGATGAGCCCGATTACCCACAGCGGAATCGCCATGGCCACGCTCAGTGCGCTGTCGCTGAACCTGCTGTTCAACATCCTCGGCGGCGCCGAACGCGCGGCCATCAATGACTGCCACGCTCACCCGCATTAACACGCTAAAACCACAAAATCTGTGGGAGCTGGCCTGCTCCCGCAGGTCAGCGGCTACCTGCGCCTCAAACAATAAAAACAAGAGGGAGCAACAGATGATTCGCGCACAGACAAACATGCTGTTAGGCGGTGGTCTATTGGCCGCCAGTCAGGCCATGGCCGGCGATTTACTGCTGTGGCAGACCAACAGCCTGAGCTATCTGTATGGCAAAGATTTCGCAGTCAACCCGTCGATCCAGCAGACGATAACCTTTGAGCACGCTGACCGCTGGAAGTACGGCGACAACTTCCTGTTCGTCGACAGCACTTACTACAACGGCGAGAAAGACCGGAACAAAGGCGTTCACGCCTATTACGGCGAGTTCAGTCCGCGCCTGTCTTTCGGTAAAATTCTCGACCGCCGTTTCGAGTTCGGCCCGATCAAGGACATCTTGCTGGCCATGACCTACGAGAATGGCGAAGACGACACTGAGGCCTATCTGATCGGCCCCGGTTTCGACCTCGCGGTACCGGGCTTCAATTTTTTCACCCTGAACGTCTACTATCGCCAGACCGAAGGCTCGCGTCCCGGCGACGATGTCTGGCAGATCACGCCCGCCTGGTCCTACACCCTGCCATTGGGCAACTCGAACCTGCTGATCGACGGCTACATCGACTGGGTCGTGGATAACGACCAGAACTCACATGGCACCTACCACGCCAACCTGCACTTGAACCCGCAGATCAAATATGACCTGGGGAAGGCCTTGGGCTGGCGCGAGAAACAGGTGTACGCCGGCGTCGAATACAGCTACTGGAAAGACAAATACGGCATCGAAAACAACGCCAACCTCGACACGAATGAGAACACCACCAGCCTGCTGGTGAAGGTGCATTTCTAGATGATCCGCAACCATGCTCCAAACCTGTTGTCGGTGCGCTGTTGCGGGGCACTTGAGACCTGGCCAAGGAGTCAGTATTCTCCGCGGCCGCCCGAATCGGGTCTAAAAAAAAGCCCGAATTTAATTCCTGACCAGAAAGCCAACTTACCCCGGCGCTGGACGGTACCAAGGCACTCCAAAACCACGCTCAATCGACGGCTCTTGAGCCGCCGAACGGGTGCTTTTTGGCTTGTCAAACGCCTTGGCTCAGCTCTTGCTCGCAGCACTGAAGCTGACCGATTGGATGATTTTTTACGGCGAAAGAAAAAGGCGCCACACCAGAGCGCCGACCTTAGAAAAATAACCTGAAACCACCTACTTTTTGGGAGCAACCGAATGAAACGTACGTGCACTAGCCTGATGCTGGCGGGATCGTTGCTGGCAGGGGGCCAGGCCATGGCCGGCGACTTGCTGCAATGGCAGAACAACAGTCTGACCTACCTGTATGGCAAGGACTTCCAGGTCAACCCGCGCATTCAGCAGACGGTGACCTTCGAACACGCCGATGGCTGGAAATACGGCGACAACTTCATGTTCGTCGACAAGATCTTCTACAACGGCAAGGAAGATTCCTTCGCCGGTGAGAACACCTATTACGGTGAAATCAGCCCGCGCCTTTCGTTCGGCAAGATCTTCGACCAAAAGCTCGAATTCGGCCCGATCAAAGACGTACTGCTAGCCATGACTTACGAGTTCGGTGAAAACGATACCGAGTCCTACCTGATCGGTCCCGGTTTCGACCTGGCGATCCCGGGCTTCGACTACTTCCAGCTGAACTTCTACAACCGTCATACCGAAGGCGACCGCCCAGGTGACAATATCTGGCAGGTCACTCCGGTCTGGTCCTACACCATCCCGGTGGGCGATTCGAACATCCTGATCGACGGTTTCATGGACTGGGTGGTCGACAACGACGTCAACAAAAAAGGCGAATACCACGCCAACCTGCACTTCAATCCACAGGTCAAATACGACTTGGGCAAGGCGCTGAGCCTTGGCGAAAAACAGTTATACGTTGGCGTCGAGTATGACTACTGGAAAAACAAGTACGGTATTGAAGACAGCCAGGGCTTCAAAACCGATCAGAGCGTAACCAGCTTCCTGGTCAAGGTTCACTTCTGATCCGGCAGCGACTGTAAGAACGTCTTCGCGAGCAGGCTCGCGCCCACGTTGGAATGCATTTCAACTGAGGGCTCGAACCTGCTCGCGAATGGCCGCAACACAATAAATCTCAAGCCGCAACCACAGGCTCCGCCAACCCGAGAAATCGGCACAACTCCCCGCGCTTGGCCAGCGCATCCCGGCGCCCCAAATCAATCAACTCGCTGCAATACCCCGCCTCGAACAGCAGATAACTCAGCACTCCAGCCCCGCTCGTCCTGGTCGCCCCCGGCCCGCGCAGAAACAGACGCAGCGCCGCCGGCAACTCCTGCCGATGCCGCGCCGCAATCTCATCGATTGGCTGACTCGGCGAAATCACCAGCACCTCTACCGGCGCCACACCCAGCGCACGCGTCGGCGTGCCATCGGGCAGCAGATGACTGAACTGATTGAGCCGCTGCAGCAACTCGATGTCGCTTTCCAGGTTGTCAATGAACGTGCTGTTGAGCATGTGCCCACCGATCTGTGCCAGGCTCGGCTGCTGGCCGGTGTAGGCGCGTTGCAGCGGTTGTTCCGGGTCGACGCCGCGGGGGTTGCCACTGACGCCCACCACCAGCACTCGGCTGGCGCCCAGGTGCAGCGCCGGGCTGATCGGTGCCGACTGACGTACCGCGCCGTCGCCGAAATACTCTTCACCGATTTTCACTGGCGCAAACAACAGCGGAATGGCTGAACTGGCGAGCAAGTGATCGACAGTCAATTGAGTGGGGATGCCGATTCGCCGATGGCGCAACCAGGCATTAATGGTGCCGCTGCCCTGATAAAAGGTCACCGCCTGACCGGACTCGTAGCCGAACGCGGTCACCGCAATCGCTTGCAATTGCTTCTGTGCAATGGCCTCGGCAATCCCGCTCATCTGCAGTTTGTCGTCGAGCAATCCGCGCAGCGGCGAACTGTTGAGCAAAGCCACCGGCACCTGAGCGCCAATCCCGAGCAAACTGTGGCTGACAAAACGACTGGCTTGGTGGATCACGCCCGGCCAGTCACTGCGCAGCACCAGATGACTGCGAAAGCCCTGCCAGAAGGCTGTCAGACGTTGAACCGCACCACGAAAATCCATCGCCCCACTGGCAAGGCTGACCGCGTTGATTGCGCCGGCCGAGGTGCCAACGATCACCGGAAACGGATTGCTCGCGCCGACCGGCAACAGCTCGGCAATCGCCGCCAGTACACCGACCTGATAGGCCGCCCGAGCCCCGCCGCCGGAAAGAATCAACCCTGTAACCGGTTCAGCAGGACTCATCGCAACACTCCATGGAGCTTATAAGGACGGTGGTTCAACCGCGTTTTGCGTACAGCTTTGGCTCACCCGGGGGACGGCTCTTGAAGCGACGATGAGCCCAAAGGTATTGCTCCGGACATTCCTGCAGGACGCCTTCGATCCACTGGTTGATCCGCCGGCAATCGGCTTCTTCGGTTTCGCCGGGGAAACCCTCGAGCGGCGCATGAATCACCAGTCGATACCCGCTGCCGTCCGCCAGACGTTCCTGAGTGAACGGCACCACCAGCGCCTTGCCCAACCGCGCAAACTTGCTGGTGGCGGTGACGGTCGCGGCCTGAATCCCGAACAGCGGCACGAAGATACTTTGCTTGGCGCCATAGTCCTGATCCGGTGCGTACCAGATTGCCCGGCCTGCGCGCAGCAATTTGAGCATGCCGCGCACGTCGTCGCGCTCCACCGCCAACGAATCGACGTTGTGCCGCTCGCGCCCCATGCGCTGGACGTAGTCGAACAACGGATTTTTGTGTTCGCGGTACATGCCATCAATGGTGTGCTGCTGGCCGAGCAACGCCGCGCCGATTTCCAGCGTGGTGAAATGAACGGCCATCAGGATCACGCCTTTGCCGTCACGCTGGGCTTTTTTCAGATGCTCCAGCCCTTCGACATGGGCCAGCTTCGCCAGACGCCCCCGCGACCACCACCAGCTCATGGCCATCTCGAAGAACGCGATGCCCGTTGACGCGAAGTTTGCCTTGAGCAGGCGCTTGCGCTCGGCAGCGGTTTTTTCAGGGAAACACAGTTCCAGATTGCGCTTGGCAATGCGCCGTCTGTCGCCCGCTACTCGATACATCAATGCACCCAGGGCGCGACCGATCGACAGCAACGCCGGATACGGCAACTGCACAATCAGCCACAACAGCCCCAAGCCACACCACAGCGGCCAGAAACGTGGAGAAAGAAATGCTGTTCGAAAACGCGGGCGATCCATTAAAGGTTCCGGAAAGACAATGGCCGCGCATTCTACATCGTTCGACCCGGCTTGCGGCTCGCGGGCGTTCTCGTTATAAGTCTCGGCACTTTTAGTGACAAGTCGTTGTATGCCGACCATGAGCCAAACCGAACCGCTAGACCAAGATCCCGTGTTCCAGCTGAAGGGCAGCATGCTCGCCATTACGGTGCTGGAACTGGCCCGTAACGACCTCGAGAACCTCGATCGTCAACTGGCCGCCAAGGTCGCCCAGGCGCCTAACTTCTTCAGTAATGCGCCACTGGTATTGGCCCTGGACAAACTCCCGGCCAGCGAAGGTGCAGTCGATCTGCCCGGCCTGATGCGCATCTGCCGCCAGCACGGCCTGCGCACCCTGGCGATCCGTGCCAGTCGCATTGAAGACATCGCCGCAGCCATCGCGGTCGACCTGCCGGTGCTGCCACCGTCCGGCGCCCGTGAGCGTCCGCTGGACCCGTTCGAAGGCCACGTCACGAAAAAACCGGAAAAACCGCCGGAGCCGACGATCAAGCCAACGAAGATCATCACCTCGCCCGTACGTGGTGGGCAGCAGATTTATGCCCAGGGTTGCGATCTGGTTGTGATCTCGTCGGTCAGCCCGGGTGCGGAACTTCTTGCCGACGGGAACATCCATGTATACGGCCCGATGCGTGGTCGAGTGTTGGCCGGCGTCAAAGGCGACACCAAAGCCAGGATTTTCTGTCAGCAAATGAGCGCTGAACTGGTCTCCATCGCAGGCCACTACAAGGTTTCGGAGGATCTGCGTCGCGATCCTTTGTGGGGCGCGGGCGTACAGGTCAGCCTGTCGGGCGATGTGTTGAACATCATTCGGCTTTAACGGATACTGCCGCATTTTCCAAACATCTCTAAAACGTAGCGAAAACGGCTCAAACGAAGTAGGAAAAAGGCCATTAGCAGTGTTTACCCGAGGTAAGCGCCGTTCTGGACCGAACTCCAGCCAAGGCTGTCCGACTGCAGTAGTTTTTCTAGAGATGTTTTTCAGGGGCTAAATGTCCTTTTTCCTTAGGGGTGAAACACCTTGGCCAAGATTCTCGTGGTTACATCCGGCAAGGGTGGTGTGGGTAAGACCACCACCAGTGCTGCTATCGGTACCGGCCTCGCACTGCGCGGTCACAAAACAGTTATCGTCGACTTCGACGTCGGCTTGCGTAACCTCGACCTGATCATGGGTTGCGAGCGCCGCGTGGTGTATGACTTCGTCAACGTAGTGAACGGCGAAGCCAATCTGCAACAAGCCCTGATTAAAGACAAACGCCTGGAAAACCTCTACGTATTGGCCGCCAGTCAGACCCGCGACAAAGACGCGCTGACCGTGGAAGGCGTGGAAAAAGTGTTGATGGCGCTGAAAGAAGACTTTGAATACGTGGTCTGCGACTCTCCGGCCGGTATCGAAAAAGGCGCCCACCTGGCCATGTACTTCGCAGACGAAGCGATTATCGTGACCAACCCGGAAGTGTCCTCGGTTCGTGACTCGGACCGCATGCTCGGCCTGCTGGCCAGCAAATCGCGCCGCGCTGAAAAAGGCGAAGAGGCGATCAAGGAACACCTGCTGCTGACCCGCTACAACCCACAACGAGTCAGTGACGGCGAGATGCTCGGCGTCGAAGACGTCAAAGAGATTCTGGCGGTCGCCCTGCTGGGTGTCATTCCGGAATCCCAAGCGGTACTCAAAGCTTCCAACTCGGGCGTGCCAGTCATTCTCGACGACCAGAGCGATGCCGGCCAGGCATACAGCGATGCTGTCGATCGTCTGCTGGGCAAAACCGTGGAGCATCGTTTTCTCGATGTAACGAAGAAGGGATTCTTCGAGCGCCTGTTTGGAGGTAAATAATGAATCTTTTTGACTTCTTTCGTGCCAGCAAAAAGGTCAGCACCGCGTCGGTAGCGAAAGAGCGTCTGCAGATCATCGTGGCGCACGAACGCGGCCAACGCAGTACACCGGACTACCTGCCAGCCTTGCAGAAGGAATTGGTCGAGGTCATCCGCAAGTACGTCAATATCGGGTCCGATGACGTGCACGTCGCTCTGGAAAACCAGGGCAGCTGCTCGATTCTGGAACTCAATATCACCCTGCCAGACCGCTGAGGCGGGCCGGCTGGAGCCACGGCGGCTCAGGTCCCTTCTGTCAATGGAAGGAGCCTGAGCCGCCGTTGGCGTTTGTTACGAGGCTGTTTTAATGCCGCTGTCCAATATCCGCATCATCCATCAGGACGCCGCCGTACTGGTGGTGAACAAACCGACCCTGCTGCTCTCTGTCCCTGGCCGGGCTGACGACAACAAGGATTGCCTGATTACCCGCCTGCAAGATAACGGCTACCCGGAAGCGCGAATCGTCCATCGTCTGGACTGGGAAACCTCCGGCATTATTCTGTTGGCCCGTGACCCGGACACGCATCGCGAGCTGTCTCGGCAATTTCACGACCGCGAAACCGAAAAGGCCTACACCGCCCTGTGCTGGGGACAACCGGAACTGGACAGTGGCAGCATCGATCTGCCCTTGCGCTACGACCCGCCGACCAAGCCACGCCATGTGGTGGACCATGAATTCGGCAAACATGCCCTGACCTTCTGGCGAGTCCTGGAGCGTTGCGGCGAATGGTGTCGTGTCGAATTGACGCCGATCACCGGCCGCTCCCACCAGTTGCGTGTGCACATGCTTTCCATCGGCCACCCACTGCTGGGTGACGGCCTGTATGCCCACGAGCAAGCACTGGCCGCCTGGCCACGACTATGTTTGCACGCGAGCATGCTCAGCTTCACTCACCCGCAAAGCGGCGAACGCTTGCGCTTCGAGTGCCCTGCGCCTTTTTAAGCATCCGCCGAACCCAAAAAAGCCCTTCGATCGAAGGGCTTTTTATTTCCTGTTACAAATAGACGTGAAAATGGCGTGAAAATATTGTCATTAATTTGTAATGAAACGTAAAATGCCAGCACTTTGATACTAGGCAGGATGCCCGCGTGCTCAGCAACAAGACACTCCAAAACGAATACCCCTTCACCTTCTGCCTTTTCAACACCACGCTGCACCTTAGCGAGCAGCCTTCAGCCGAAGCACAACAGGCACTCGAACAACTCATACACACACGACGTGCCAGCAAGCTCACCCGTGCGAGTGCGCCGCTGGCCTCTGGCGATACACCGCTGTTTGCCAAGGTCCAGCCGCTGGATACTTTGAAGGCAAAAGTGCGCGTGACCTTCGGCAAACCACAGCGCAACGGCCGATTCGACTGGCCGCTGGAAGAGCTGATCAACACGCTGGAAGCGCAACGCCGTGGTGTACAAATGCCGCCGCTGCAAGGGTTCGGTTACACCAAGGACCGACTGGGCCTGACCCAGGAATATTTCATTATCACGCGCCTGCTCGACGACCATATTGATGGTGTGCAATGGCTTAAGCGCAACCCGGACAATGTCGAAACATTCATTCTCGATGCCTTCGAATTGTTGAGCTCCTTGGCGCGCAAAAACATTACGCACATGGATTTCTGGGCCGGCAACATCATGATCCCGCAAACACCGCAGACTCCGCTCAAAGCCATCGACTTTGAAAACTGCTTTGCCGGGCAGACAAACCATCTAAGCGAAACCCTCGGCTTTCAATTGGGCTTCTTCTATCGCCGGGACATCTACAAGCTCATCACCGAAGCCTCTTATGACCGACTGGTGGACGAATACATTCGACAGATTCCGGGCATCTCGAAGGAAAAATTCAACGAGGTATACCACGCGAGCAAACATGAATATGTGGGCCGCAAGCAACGTCGCGAAGTGTTCCTCAATGGCAAGCTGGTCACCGGCTGACTCATCCTCTTCGCCAATCGCCAGCCGGGGCACGTTGAACGGCATTGCCTCTGCAATGCCGTGAGCCAATACGTTAAACTTGCGCCATTGCTGTCTGGAGCTACTTATGCGCGAAGAGTTGAACCAAGGCCTGATCGATTTCCTCAAGGCCTCCCCTACCCCGTTCCATGCCACCGCCAGCCTTGCTCAGCGCCTGGAAGCGGCAGGCTATCAACGCCTTGACGAGCGCGAGCCATGGGCCACAGAAGCCAACGGTCGCTACTACGTCACCCGTAACGACTCGTCGATCGTCGCGTTCAAGATGGGCCGTCATTCGCCCCTTCACGGCGGTATTCGCCTGGTTGGCGCGCACACCGACAGCCCGTGCCTGCGGGTCAAACCCCAGCCGGAACTGCAACGCCAGGGCTTCTGGCAACTGGGCGTCGAAGTCTATGGCGGCGCACTGCTGGCGCCATGGTTCGACCGCGACCTGTCCCTGGCCGGCCGCGTGACCTTCCGCCGTGACGGCAAGGTCGAGAGCCAGTTGGTCGACTTCAAGGCGCCGATCGCCATCATCCCGAACCTGGCCATTCACCTGAACCGTGAAGCCAACATGGGCTGGGCGATCAACGCCCAGACCGAACTGCCGCCGATCCTTGCGCAATTTGCCGGTGACGAGCGCGTGGACTTCCGCGCCGTGCTCACTGATCAGCTCGCCCGCGAACATGGCTTGAACGCCGACGTGGTGCTCGACTATGAGCTGAGCTTCTACGACACCCAAAGTGCTGCGGTCATCGGCCTGCATGGCGACTTCATTGCCGGGGCGCGCCTGGACAACCTGCTGTCGTGCTACGCCGGCCTGCAAGCCTTGCTGACCACCGAAACCGACGAAACCTGCGTGCTGGTCTGCAACGATCACGAAGAAGTCGGTTCCTGCTCGGCCTGCGGCGCCGACGGCCCGATGCTGGAGCAGACGCTACGTCGCCTGCTGCCTGAAGGCGATGAGTTCGTGCGCACCATTCAGAAATCCCTGCTGGTCTCGGCTGACAACGCCCACGGCGTGCACCCCAACTACGCCGACAAGCACGACGCCAATCACGGCCCGAAACTCAACGCCGGCCCGGTGATCAAGGTCAACAGCAACCAGCGCTACGCCACCAACAGCGAAACCGCCGGGTTCTTCCGCCACCTGTGCATGGCCGAAGAAGTGCCGGTACAGAGCTTCGTGGTGCGCAGCGACATGGGTTGCGGCTCGACCATCGGCCCGATCACCGCCAGCCACCTGGGCGTGCGCACCGTGGACATCGGCCTGCCAACCTTCGCCATGCACTCGATCCGTGAACTGTGCGGCAGCCAGGATCTGGCGCACCTGGTCAAAGTGCTGAGCGCGTTTTACGCCTGCCGCGAGCTGCCGTAACCGTGTAGGAGCATGCCTTGCAGCGATGGCAATCTTAAGGGCGCCATCGCTGGCAAACCATACTCCGTGTTCACCACCGGCCGCCCAAAAGCCACCTAGACTTTAACTACCCCTTTCGACAAGGCAGTCGCTCATGATCTCGTTATCTTCGTTCCACGCCATGCTAATTCCGATTCTTGCCGGGATGATAATGCTGGCAATCGGCTTCAATTTTCGCGACAAAAACATCGGCGTGTTCGCGATGTGGATCGGCATGTTGACGATCCTCGCCACCGTGATTTTCAAGATCCTCGCCAAACTCAACGAATAAATCCTCCCCCTGGCTCGCATTGGTTTTGACGGGCTCGTACACTCGGTCAATCCGCTCATCCCGAGGTTGACCGCCTAGTGTTCGCTCGTCTTTTTGCCCTGCCGTGTTTATTTCTTGTCTGCCTCATGACGCTGCTGCCGATGGCACCTGCCCAAGCGGTCGGCTTGCCAAGCCTGCTCAACAGCTCGGCAAAACAGCCCGAGGCGCAAGAGCCCTTGGAACAATCCCTGGACGAAGTCATCAAGTCGCTGGAGAACGATCAGCAACGCGGCAAACTGCTGACGGATTTGAAGAAACTGCGCGATGTCACAAAAAAGGCTCAGCCCGTCACCGAAGAAGGCGTCCTGGGGCTGATCGGCGGTACCCTGGCCAGTTTCGAAAAACAGTTTTCAGGCGCGGACAGTCCTCTCACTCGCTGGTCCGACGAATTCAAACTGGCTGAGGATGAACTGACAACGCTGGTGCTGCCGGTCAATGAATGGCTGCCGATCATCCTCGCCTTTGCCATGATCCTGATGGTCTGGAGCTTGCTGGCCGCGACGCTGATCTGGATCAGCCACCGGGTGCGGATGCGCTTCGGTCTGACCGAAGAACTGCCGCAGCACCCCAAGGCTCTGGACATGTTGCGCTTCGCCCTGCGCAAGCTAGGGCCGTGGCTGATTGCTTTGGTCATGACGGTCTACATGACCTACGCCCTGCCCTCGTCACTGGGAAAAAGCCTGGCGATGGTGCTGGCTTATGCGCTGGTGGTTGGCACCTGTTTTTCGGCCATCTGCGTGATCGCCTTTTCGCTGCTCGACGGTCCACACCGCCACCGCGCCTTGTACATCCTGCGACATCAAGCCTTTCGACCGCTGTGGCTGATCGGCAGTTTCGCCGCCTTCGGTGAAGCCCTGAACGATCCGCGACTGGTCCAAAGCCTTGGCATTCATCTGGCGCACACCGCCGCGACGGTCGCTAACGTACTGGCGGCATTGTCCACGGGGCTGTTCATCCTGCGGTTCCGTCGTCCCATCGCCCACTTGATCCGCAACCAACCGCTGTCACGGCGCCTGACTCGCCGGGCCCTCAGCGACACGATCGAGATTCTCGGGACCTTCTGGTACATGCCGGCGCTGGTGCTGGTGGCTATTTCGCTGTTCGCCACGTTCGTCTCGGCCGGCGATACCAGCACCGCGCTGCGTCAGTCGCTGATCTGCACCGTGCTGCTGGTGTTGTGCATGGTCATCAACGGCCTGGTGCGCCGCCATTCACTCAAACCACAGCGCAGCGTGAAGCGTCATGCACTGTATTCGGATCGCCTGAAAAGCTTCTTCTACACACTCGCCCACTTGGGGGTGTGGCTGGCGTTCATCGAACTCGGACTGCGGGTCTGGGGCATGTCGCTGATCCGCTTCACCGAGGGTGAAGGCCATGAAGTCAGCGTCAAACTATTCAGCCTCGCCGGCACGCTGATTGTTGCCTGGCTGACCTGGATTCTCAGTGACACTGCCGTGCACCACGCCCTCACCCGCTCGCGCAAAGGCCTGGCAAATGCCCGCGCGCAGACAATGATGCCGCTGATCCGCAACGTGTTGTTCGTGGCGATTTTCATCATTGCGCTGATCGTCGCCCTCGCGAACATGGGCATGAACGTCACACCATTGCTGGCCGGTGCCGGCGTGATCGGTCTGGCCATCGGTTTCGGTGCACAGTCGCTGGTGGCGGACCTGATCACCGGGCTGTTCATCATCATCGAAGACTCGCTGGCCATCGACGACTACGTCGACGTCGGCGGCCACCTGGGCACCGTCGAAGGGCTGACCATTCGTACCGTGCGCCTGCGGGACATTGACGGCATCGTCCACACCATTCCGTTCAGCGAAATCAAAAGCATCAAGAACTACTCCCGGGAATTCGGCTACGCAATTTTCCGGGTGGCGATACCTTTCAACATGGACATCGATAACGCGATCAAACTGATGCGCGACGTCGGCCAGAAGATGCGCGCCGACCCACTGCAACGGCGCAACATCTGGTCGCCACTGGAGATTCAGGGTGTCGAGAGTTTCGAGTCAGGCAACGCGATTCTGCGTGCCCGGTTCAAGACCGCACCGATCAAGCAATGGGAAGTGTCTCGAGCGTTCAACCTGTCACTTAAGCGACACCTGGACGAAGCCGGGCTCGATCTGGCGACGCCACGCATGAGCGTGCAAGTGATCACGGCGGGTGGCGGCCAAGTGCAGGAGTAGCACTTAACTGCGACGCTCAGGTCATAAGCCCTGAAGCCAAAAAACAATAACCATGGAGAGTACCGATGCAGCTGACCCGCATTGCACAAACGTGTTTGCTGACCTTGTTCGGCGCACTGGCCGGCCACGTCAGCGCCGACACACTGGAAGGCGCCCGCACGCACATCGCCGAACAGGCCAAAGCCCTGGAACCCGAGCTGCTGGAAACCCGCCGCGATATCCACGCCCATCCGGAACTGGGCAACACCGAAAAGCGCACGTCGGAAATGGTCGCCAAACAACTCCGCGCCATGGGCCTGGACGTGAAAACCGGCGTAGCCCGCACTGGCGTCGTCGCCATCCTTAAAGGCGCGCTGCCTGGACCGACCGTCGCATTGCGCGCCGACATGGATGCGCTACCCGTCAAGGAAGTCTCGAGCCTGCCTTTCGCCTCGAAAGCCAAAGGCACCTACCTCGGTAAAGAAGTCGACGTGATGCACGCCTGTGGCCACGACGCCCATACCGCCATCCTGCTCAGCACGGCGAAAATTCTTACCGGCATGCGCGACACCCTGCCCGGCACGGTGGTGTTCTATTTCCAACCGGCAGAAGAAGGCCCAAGCGATTTTATCCCCGATGGCAAAAACACCTGGGGGGCGAAAATGATGATTGAGGAAGGCGTGATGAAATCGCCGAAACCGGACGCGGTCTTCGGCCTCCACGTCTGGGCCGGCATCCCCGCCGGGCGGATCGCCTATCGCTCCGGCCCGACCCTGGCCAGCTCCGATGACCTGCGCATTAAAATTCTCGGCAAGCAGACTCACGCCGGACGTCCGTGGGACGGCATCGACCCGATCACCGTCGGCGCGCAAACCATCGTCGGCCTGCAAACAGTGGTCAGCCGCCGGACAGACATCTCATCTTATCCGTCGGTGGTCAGCATCGGCACGATCAATGGCGGCACGCGTTACAACATCATTCCCGAGTCCGTGGACATGAGCGGCACCATCCGCTCCTACGACTACGCCATCCGCCAGAAGCTGCACGCTGACGTGCGCCAGACCGTCGAGAAAATCGCCGAAAGCGGCGGCGCCAAAGCTGAAGTGACGATCATCGAAAAGTATGACCCGACGATTAACAACCCGGCGCTGACCGAAAAAATGCTTCCGACCTTGCGCTGGGCGGCCAAGGACGACGTGGTGCAAGGGCCGCTGGTGGGCGGGGCGGAAGATTTTTCCTTCTATGCCAAAGAGGCGCCGGGACTGTTTGTATTTTTGGGCGTCACGCCCAAAGATCAGGACATGAGCAAGGCTGCGCCGAACCATAATCCGGGGTTCTTCGTGGATGAAGCGGCATTAGTCGTGGGCGTCCGGACGCTGGCGTCATTGGCCACGGACTATCTCTACGCTAACGCCAAACCCTGAGTCAAAAACCAGCCCCTAAAACGTAGACAAAAAAATCCCCGAACCAGTCGGGGATTTTTTATGTTCGATCAATCAGCCCGAGAGCGGATCAATCTTCGCGATAGCGACGCAGCTTCAACTGCTTACCGGCAACGCGAGTGTCCTTCAGCTTGGTCAACAGACGCTCCAGACCATCTTCCGGCAGCTCGACGAGGCTGAAGCTGTCACGCACCTGGATGCGACCGATTGCTTCGCGAGCCAGACCACCCTCATTGAGGATAGCGCCCAGCAGGTTCTTGGCAGCGATACCATCACGCGCACCCAGCGCGGTACGGCAACGAGCACGACCTTCGGCCAATGGAACCGGAGCGCGACGCTCACGATCACCACGGTCCGGACGATCACCGGTACGCTCTGGACGATCGCCACGCGGTGCGTTGTTCGGCACCAGTGGACGTTCTTTCTCGATGGCAGCCAAGGTCAACGCCTGAGCGTTGGTGGCCTTGCGCAGCAGAGCAGCGGCCAGAGCACGCGGGGTGCAACCGATATCGGCAGTCAGGCGATCCAGCAGATCACCGTGGGTCGATTCGGCATCAGCCACCAGCGGCGACAGGCTGTTGGTCAGTTTCTTGATGCGGGCATCGAGAACAGCCTGGGCGTCCGGAAGGCGAACTTCGGCAACTTTCTGACCGGTTACACGCTCGATCACTTGCAGCATGCGGCGCTCACGTGGAGTCACCAACAGCAGAGCACGACCTTCGCGACCGGCACGGCCAGTACGGCCGATACGGTGAACGTAGGATTCTGGATCGTACGGCATGTCAACGTTGAACACGTGAGTGATACGCGGAACGTCCAGACCACGAGCAGCAACGTCGGTCGCCACAACGATGTCCAGACGGCCATCCTTGAGGGATTCGATCACGCGCTCACGTTGGTTCTGAGCAATGTCACCGTTCAGCGCAGCGGCTTTGTAGCCTTTGGCTTCCAGGGCACTGGCCAGGTCCAGGGTCGCTTGCTTGGTGCGCACGAACATGATCAGGGCATCGAAGTCTTCAACTTCCAGCAGGCTCAATACAGCCGAGGTCTTCTGGTCAGCGTGAACCAACAGGTGAGCCTGTTCGATCGCGGTAACGGTCTGAGTCTTGGTCTGGATCTTCACGTGTTGCGGATCGCGCAGGTGGCGTTCGGCAATGGCACGGATCGACTGCGGCAAGGTGGCCGAGAACAATACGGTCTGACGGGTTGGTGGCAGCGCCTTGAAGATAACTTCGAGGTCGTCCATGAAACCCAGTTTGAGCATTTCGTCCGCTTCGTCGAGAACCAGGTGGTTCACGGTCGACAGAACTTTTTCGTCGCGACGCAGGTGGTCGCACAGGCGGCCCGGAGTGGCGACAACGATCTGTGCGCCATTACGGATTGCTTTCAGTTGTGGACCCATAGGGGCGCCGCCGTAAACGGCCACAACGGTAACGCCCGGCATTTGCTTGGCGTAGGTTTCGAAAGCGGTTGCTACTTGCAGCGCCAACTCACGGGTTGGCGCCAGGATCAGGGCTTGCGGCTCGCGCTTAGCAGGATCGATGCAATGCAGGATCGGCAGGGCGAACGCAGCGGTTTTACCCGTACCGGTTTGCGCCTGACCAATCATGTCGTGACCGGCCATGATGATCGGGATCGATTGCTGCTGAATAGCCGAAGGCTCTTCGTAGCCAGTCGCGATGACGGCTGCAAGAATATTCGGATTAAGATTAAAAGCGGCGAAGCCGCCGGTTTCCTGGGTCATGGGTCTGCCTCTAAGTGCATCCGCAAAGACCCATGCTCCAAAGCTGCGCATGCCGTGTAAGACTCAAGAGTCGCCCTGGCTGCTTTGTCGGCGGGGATTTGCGAAAACGAATGAATGAAAAAGATTCGTCAAGGGAGAGTCCGCTGTGCGGACATGCAGCCGAAGCTGACTTCGGGGAATTGCGCTACCTAAACGCGGCCCGGTTAAAGGCCGGCGCGCACTATACCGGAATTCGCTCAAAAAGGGAGCTTTATTTGTCGGAAAACTGCCGTTTACAGCGTTCTGTCACACGCTTTGCGGATAATCGGGCAACGGTCTATTTTTCCAAGGCCCAGCCCTGCTGACGATCGCGCTAAAACGGTTCACCCTTGTGACGCCGACCGGCCGTCTCACATCCCCCTGCCCACCCCTTTCCCGCCCGAGGAAATGCACCATGAATCAGTCCTGTTCCAGTTGTGTGAGCCGTGAACGGCACGGTCATGTCCTGATGATCGGCCTGGATCGGGTGGCCAAACGCAACGCCTTCGATCTCGATCTGCTGAACGAACTGAGCCTGGCCTATGGCGAGTTCGAGGCCGACAGCGAGGCACGGGTGGCGGTGGTGTTTGGACATGGCGAGCATTTCACCGCAGGGCTCGACCTGGTCAGCGCCAGCGCGGCCCTGGCCGAAGGTTGGCAGGCTCCGCCCGGCGGCTGCGATCCGTGGGGGGTGTTCGCCGGCCCCAGGGTGAGCAAACCGGTGATCGTCGCCGCGCAAGGCTACTGCCTGACCGTCGGTATCGAATTGATGCTGGCCGCCGATATCAACCTGTGCGCCAGCAACACCCGTTTCGCCCAGAAAGAAGTGCAACGCGGGATCTTCCCGTTCGGCGGCGCCACGTTGCGCCTGCATCAGATCGCGGGTTGGGGCAATGCCATGCGCTGGCTGCTGACCGGCGATGAATTCGATGCCCATGTGGCGTTGCACCTGGGGTTGGTGCAGGAAGTCATGGCCAGCGAGGATCTGCTGCCACGGGCGATGGCGCTGGCTGAGCAGATTGCCCGGCAGGCGCCGCTTGGCGTTCAGGCGACGCTGATGTCTGCAAGGCAGGCGCGTTATGAAGGGGAAACAGCGGCAGCCCAGGGTTTGCCGCCGCTGATGAAGAAGTTGCTGGCCAGTGAGGATGCCAAGGAAGGCGTGCGGTCGATGATCGAGAAGCGACCCGGCGTTTTCAAAGGTTGTTAAGAACCTTAAGTAGCCGGGCGGATTGCCTTGATCAATGACTGCAACGAATACCCCAAGCGCGGCGCCAGCCCTTTAGCGCGGGCGATCAAGCCGTCCATGTCCAGCTCCTGATCCAGGTCCGAAGGCACGAGCAGAATCACATTGCCCTCCTTCACCGGCAGTTCCCAGTAATGCCGGTGATAGAGCCCGCGAAACAATGCGGCGCCCAACGGTTTGCCATCATCGGTGGCCCACTGATTGATCACCAGCCAACCCCCCGGGTTCAGACGTTTCTGACAGTTTTCCAGGAAATTCCACGCCAGATGCCCGACACCCGGCCCGACATCGGTATAGAGGTCGACGAAAATCAGATCCGCCGGCTCAGCGGTATCGAGCAGCTCCAGCGCATCGCCCACCCGGATATACAGCCGTGGATCGTCATCCAGCCCAAGGTATTCAATGGCCAGGCGCGGTACGTCGGGGCGCAGCTCGATGGCTTCGACGTCTTCCAGCGGCAAGAACTTGAGGCAGGCCTGGGTCAGGGTGCCGGCACCAAGGCCGAGGAACAGCGCGCTTTCCGGCTGCTCGTGACACAACGCGCCAATCAGCATCGCGCGGGTGTAATCGTATTCGAGCCAGCTCGGGTCAGCCGTGAACACGCAGCTCTGTTCGATGGCATCACCGAACTCGAGAAAACGGTAATCAGCCACTTCCAGCACGCGAATCACGCCGAACTCATCCTGTACCTCGGCGAGCAAATGCTCGACGCGCTCCTCAGTCATTTCGTCTCCTGATCGTCGCCGTGCCCGGCAACGTACTAAAACCGCGGAGTCACGCGGCAAAAGCGCGATTGTCCGCGAAGCAACGGGAACAGGTCACGCACTAATTGCTGATAACATGCCAGTCCGAGCGTAAAACACTAGAGACCGTGATGAGCCAACCCTGGAGCCCTGACAGCTGGCGCGCCCTGCCGATCCAGCAGCAACCCCATTACCCCGACGCAGCGCATTTGCTGCACGTCGAGCAAACGCTGGCCAGTTATCCGCCGCTGGTGTTTGCCGGTGAAGCCCGGGAGTTGCGCCGTCAGTTTGCCGAAGTGACCCAGGGCCGCGCGTTTCTGTTGCAGGGCGGCGATTGTGCCGAAAGCTTCGCCGAGTTCTCTGCCGCGAAAATCCGCGACACCTTTAAAGTCCTGCTGCAAATGGCGATTGTCATGACCTTCGCCGCCGGTTGCCCGGTGGTCAAGGTCGGACGCATGGCCGGCCAGTTCGCCAAGCCGCGTTCGGCCAACGACGAAACCATCGACGGCGTCACCCTGCCGGCCTACCGAGGCGATATCGTCAATGGCATCGGTTTCGACGAAAAAAGCCGCGTGCCAGACCCGGAGCGCTTGCTCCAGTCCTACCACCAGTCCACCGCGACCCTGAACCTGCTGCGCGCCTTCGCCCAGGGCGGTTTTGCCGACCTGCATCAGGTGCACAAGTGGAACCTGGACTTCATCGCCAACTCGGCCTTGGCCGAGAAGTACAGCCACCTGGCCAATCGCATCGATGAAACCCTGGCCTTCATGCGCGCCTGCGGCATGGACAGCTCGCCGCAACTGCGCGAAACGAGTTTTTTCACCGCCCACGAAGCCCTGCTGCTGAACTACGAAGAAGCCTTCGTGCGTCGCGACAGCCTGACCAACGATTACTACGATTGCTCGGCGCACATGCTGTGGATTGGCGACCGCACCCGTCAGCTCGACAGTGCTCACGTCGAGTTCCTGCGTGGCGTGAACAATCCGATCGGGGTCAAAGTCGGCCCGAGCATGAACCCTGAAGACCTGATTCGCCTGATCGACGTGCTGAACCCGGACAACGATCCGGGCCGTCTGAACCTGATTGCGCGGATGGGCGCGAACAAGGTCGGCGATCATTTGCCGGCCTTGATCCGGGCGGTGCAGCGTGAAGGCAAGCACGTGCTGTGGAGTTGCGACCCGATGCACGGCAACACCATCAAGGCCAGCAGCGGCTACAAAACCCGCGATTTTGCGCAGATCCTCGGCGAAGTGAAGCAGTTCTTCCAGGTTCACGAAGCGCAAGGCACGTATGCCGGCGGCATTCACATCGAGATGACCGGGCAGAACGTCACTGAATGCATTGGTGGGGCGCGGCCGATTACCGAAGACGGATTGTCGGATCGGTACCACACCCATTGCGATCCGCGAATGAATGCCGATCAGTCGCTGGAGTTGGCGTTTCTGATTGCTGAAACCCTGAAGCAAGTCCGCCGCTGAGTCAGTAAGTCTGTAGTTGCCTGATCCACCGCCTTCACGCCCTGAGCTTTTCCGTCAACACTGTTTTGCTGTGTCCGGCTCGCTGATCAAAGGCGAGCCTGGTCGAGCAAGTCGGATGAGTAATTGCCGAGGCGGGAAAACAAGGGAAGGTAGTGCGAACGCACCAATGCATTGACCGAATCGATCTGCAGAATGCCCAACCGCTCGATCAGACGATTGAGCTGAACCGGTTTAATCGCCGCTGGCGGCTGACGCCCGTTGAACCCTTGGGCGGCCAGCGCCAAGCGCCGAGCCTGTTTGATGGAAAAGCACAGCGTTGCGGGCATGAGCATCTCCTTGTCTGCTCGCAACCTACCTCACCGGGAGACGGTTTGTGTAGTTGTGTATGACTCATTTGTTCATCGGGTCATCCCAGAATGGGCGGATGATTTCGTGCTCGATATCCGCACGACTGAGCCCGATGTCCTTCAAGGCGTCATCACTCAAGCCCGCCAACATTCCACGTTCACGGTGCAGTTCGTACCAGCGATTGAATGTGCGCAGCAAATCGGAGATCAGGTGCACCCGGTGCTTTTCTACGTCGACATAACCTTTTTGACCGTTCATCTTGTTGCCCTCCGTTTGGATGGCTCAAGTGTCGCGCCAGGGGCTAAGATCAATCCAACGAATGTTTCTTATGCAATACATCTCGGAGATTGATGAATGCCCGCCTACCCGAGTATCGACACCGAAGTGCTGCGCACGTTTGTCGCCATCGCCGACCAGGGCGGTTTTACCCGTGCTGGCGAGTTGGTCAACCGTACTCAGTCCGCCGTGAGCATGCAGATGAAGCGGCTGGAAGAGGATGTGTTGCAGCGTCAATTGTTCCAGCGCGACGGACGGCAAGTGCGGCTGACGGCGGAGGGACAGGTGTTACTCGGCTATGCCCGACGCATCCTCAAGCTGCACAGTGAAGTGTTCAATACCTTGCGCGAGCCGCACATGGTCGGCATGGTGCGCATTGGCACGCCGGACGATTACGTAATGCGCTTTTTGCCGGGGATTTTGCGGCGATTTGCCCAGACGTATCCGCTGATCCAGATCGAGGTGCACTGCGAATCATCAAAAACATTGCTGCTGCGCAAGGACCTGGACTTGACCATCGTCACCCGTGAACCGGGCAACGAAATCGGCCAATTATTGCGCAAGGAGCACTTTGTCTGGGCCGAGGCGCAATGCTTCAGCGCCCATGAGCAAACACCGCTGCCACTGGCAATGTTCAACAGTGATTGTTTCTGTCGCTTATGGGCCTGCAAGGCGCTGGACGCCATGGGTCGCGATTATCGCGTGGCGTACAACAGCGACAGCCTGTCGGCGATCATGGCGGTGGTCAGCGCCGGACTGGCCGTCACCGCGCAACTCGAAAGCCTGATCACGCCCGACATGCGCATTCTCGGTGAAGCTGAAGACCTGCCGATTCTGCCCGAGGCCAGCATCATGCTGGTGCGCAAACTGCACAATCCGTCGCCGATCACTGAGTGCCTGGCCGAACACATCGTCGAAGGCTTCAAACTTTAAGGGCGAGCATCACCGCGCAGAACACCAGGAAACCACAGAACATCCCGCGCAGCAGCCGTTCCGGCAGTGCGTGGGCGATCTTCACGCCCCAACTGATACTCAACAGACCGCCGACCGCCAAGGGCAGGCCGATCATCCAGTCCACTTGATGGTGCATCGCGTAAGTCACCAGCGTGACCCCAGTACTCGGCAACGCCAGCGCCAGCGACAAACCCTGCGCAACCACCTGACTGGCACCAAACAGGCTGGTCAGCACTGGCGTTGCCACCACCGCCCCGCCCACGCCAAATAACCCGCCCATGGTCCCTGAAGCGGCGCCGAGCACACCCAGCCATGGCCATGAGTGTTTCATCTGTGCAGACACCGGCGCGCGGGCAAACATGCGCACCAGGTTGTAGGTCGACAGGGCAATCAGGAACGCGACAAATCCGACGCGCATGGTTTGCGCATCAATGCCCACCGCCCAGATCGAACCGATCCAGGCAAAACAAAACCCCATCGAAGCCAATGGCAGCGCGTGGCGCAATTCAATGCGATTACGCTGGTGGTAACGCCACAGCGCCAGCATCACGTTGGGCACCACCATGACCAACGCCGTGCCCTGGGCAATCTGCTGATCGAGGCCGAACAACACGCCCAGCAACGGGATCGCAATCAAACCACCGCCAATGCCGAACAACCCACCAAGGGTTCCCAACGCGACGCCGAACACCAGGTACATCAAAAACTCAATCACAGGCGACTTTCCCTTCACGTCAGGCCATTCATCCTACGCAGTCGGCGCTAGCGAGGAAACGCATAGCAACGCAAAATGCGCTGTACCGACTTCGCACAAGCGCTGACAACACCATGAACCCCAATCAATTGACGAACAGCTGTTACGCAGTGAACTGCTTCCGCTGCTAAAACCCCTGGAAGTCGAAGGCCTGCTCAGTCGCACCCGCAGCCGCGAAAACGAACGGAGGGGGATGATTGTCGAGCTGACCGAGAAAGGTCGTGCGTTGCGGGACAAAGCCCGTGACATTCCAAAGTGCGTACTCGCCGCCAGCGGTCAGACGCTGGAATATCTGCAGAAGCTGCAAAACGACCTTCAGGAACTGCGCAGCCACCTGCAAGACAGCCTCTGGTCGCCAAACCCCAAAAATCCCTCTGGGAGCGAGCGTGCTCCCACAGTGCCCACCGTTACACCTGAAACTGTATTTCTGGCAGACACAAAAAGCCCGACTCAATGGTCGGGCTTTTTCATTCCTGAAGCAGTGCTTATTTAGCACGGCCTTTGTAGGAACCGCCTTCGCGGGTATCGATCTCGATCTTGTCACCGATTTCGATGAAGTCAGCAACCTGCAGCTCAGTACCGTTGCTCAGCTTGGCAGGCTTCATCACCTTGCCGGAAGTGTCGCCGCGAGCCGAACCTTCGGTGTAGTCAACTACGCGCACGATAGTGGTCGGCAATTCTACGGACACCAGACGCTCTTCGAAGAAGATCGCTTCGCAAACATCGGTCATGCCTTCTTCAACGAAAGGCAGAACGGCTTCGATGTCTTCAGCGTTCAGCTCGTACATGGTGTAGTCGGTGGTGTCCATGAACGTGTAGGTGTCGCCACTGATGAAGGACAGGGTCGCTTCTTTGCGGTCGAGGATTACGTCGTCCAGCTTGTCGTCGGCGCTGTAAACGATCTCGGTCTTGTAACCGGTCAGCAGGTTTTTCAGCTTGGTCTTCATGATCGCGCTGTTACGACCAGACTTGGTGAACTCAGCTTTCTGAACCAGCCAAGGATCGTTTTCGAGACGGATCACGGTACCGGGTTTCAGTTCTTTACCAGTTTTCATTGCGAATATCCGAATTTGGATGGGATTTACAAAAATCTAGGCCGCGTATCATATCCAATTTACATAAAACTGTACCAGCGCTGCGGCAAGATCTGGCTGCAAAGCCTGTTCCAGACACCACGCCTCGGCGTGTTTTTGCAATTCTGGCCAGTGTTTTCGGGTCGATTGCCAGTGCCCCGTCATATTCTCACTCGCATTCCACGCCCGCCAAAGACCGCTGATCGCCTCGCGGGCAGGCTCGGACAGGGCTTTTGTGTACAGCGCGAGGAAGGCATCGAGCTTGTCCAGGTGGACGTCTTCTTCCTGCTGATAGATGTGCCAGAGCAGCGGCCGGCCCGCCCATTGGGCGCGGACAAAGGAATCTTCGCCGCGCACGGCGTTGAAATCGCAGCACCACAGCAACAAGTCATATTGATCCTGCCGGACGAACGGCAGCACGTGTATGGTCAATTCACCGCGCACATGCACCGCGCCGGCCACCAGACCGTCCACACCAAGCCAATGTTCGACATCCCCGAGAATCCGACCTTCGGGTACCAGCAGATGAGTGGGCGTCGAATCGGCAGCCATTGCCTCGAGCCAACAGGCCAGCCCGTTATTTTCGTAGGCAAATAGCGAGATCAACTGCGCACCTTGCACACGATCAACCCCCAAGCCTTGCAGGAACTCTCGCTGGGCCTCGGGGTTTTGCTGGAACTGCTGACGACGCTCAAGCAATCCGCTTTCACGCAGCAAGCCACCCGTGCCCTTCTGAAACCCCGGGAAGAAAAATATTTTTTGTACGTTCTTGTACTTCACCGAGGGCAAGCCGTGGCAGCCGACGATCCAGTCCTCGGCACTCAGATAGTCGAGATTCATCCACAGCGGCGGCTTTTCCCGTTCGGCCATGGCGTCCATATAAGCACTCGGCAATTGGCAGGCAAACGCGGCGATCACCACATCAGCGGCTTCAGCGGGCTGCCAGTCGGACGTCCACTGGCGCACTTCGACGCCCTGCTGCCATTGCTGCGAAGCGTTGATGTCAATTTCCGGGCACAAGCGCTCGAAGGCCCGCAGATCATCGACCCACAAACGTACCGCCACCGAATGTTCGGCCACCAGTTGTCGGGCCAGACGCCAGGTCACGCCGATGTCGCCAAAGTTGTCGACCACCGCGCAGAAAATATCCCAGCGGGCTTTCATTTCAGGCATTCCAGGCTCCCGTTGGCAAAGGCGCCGATTGTCCTCATAAATTACCCCGTGCAGAAGAGCCGACGGCGATTAATCTTCATGCGACAATCGCCACTCGCCCGCGACCACCCGCCAGGAGGCAGCCATGCCCTACCGTCCCAACCCGCGTCGCCCGTTGCCGATCCGGCTCAACGCCCTGCAATTGACCGGCAGCATTGCCCTGGGTGTGTGGTTGGGGTTTATCGCGATCGCGCTGACGTGCTGGCTCGCCTCTCGACTGTTGTTCAGCGAGCAGATGGCGCCTGTGGCGGCAGCGGTCGAGCAACTGGCCAAACCACCGGTGGTGGTGCAACCGGTGCCGGACATTTCGCCGCAGAGCCCGTTGTTTGAACAGTACGAAGAAAACCTGCGCAAGAATGAGCAGCAGCAAAGGCTGGATCAGGCCCGCAGCAGCAACCGCAATCTATCGAACCCTAAATGCCAGTTCTGGTTGCAACAGGACCAGACGGCACCGAGCGAAAAAAGCCGCGCCAACGTCCAGCAATTCTGCGATTGATCATGAAGCCCTCTATGCACAAGCCGACCGTCCACCAACTGATTATCGACAAGCTGCGGATCGACCTCGACATCGCCGAGCGTGCCGCACAAACCGCTTACGAAACCGCAACCCACGAAGAAAACATCGCCGAGAACAAGTACGACACGCTGGGTCTGGAGGCGTCTTATCTGGCAGCCGGGCAAGCCAAACGGGTGGAAGAAATCAGGCAGTCACTGGCGCTTTGCCAGAACCTGGCAATGCGCCCTTATGACGATCAGCGTGGCATCGAAGTCGGTGCCCTGCTCGGCCTGGAAGACGAAAAGGGTCGTGAGCAATGGTTGTTTCTAGCCCCCGACGCGGCGGGCTTGAAGGTCGAGGTGGTGGGGCAATGGATTACCGTCATCACCCCTCGCTCACCGCTGGGCAAGAGTCTGCTGGGCAAGTTCGAAGGGGACGAGGTGGAGATTCTGGTGGCAGGTGCTCGGCAACAGTTTTCTGTTACCGAGGTGGTTTAACGCGGGAGATTAATGCACCGGCAGTTCGACACCGTCGAACAACTCTTCCAATTCCTGCTTGTTGTGGCACTGGATGGCCTTGGCCATGACTTCGCGGGTCAGGTGCGGGGCGAACTTCTCGATGAAGTCGCACATGAAACCACGCAGGAACGTGCCGCGACGGAAACCGATTTTAGTAATGCTGGATTCGAACAAATCGCTGGCATCAAGCATGACCAGGTCGCTGTCGAGTTTGGCATCGACCGCCATTTTCGCCACGATGCCCACGCCCAGACCCAGGCGAACATAAGTTTTGATCACGTCGGCGTCTGCAGCCGTGAACACCACTTTCGGTGTCAAGCCACGATGGCTGAACGCTTCGTCGAGTTTCGAACGGCCGGTGAAACCGAACACGTACGTCACGATCGAGTATTCGGCCAGGGCTTCCAGGGTCAGCTTCGACAGCTTGGTCAGCGGGTGGCCATGAGGCACGACCACGCAGCGGTTCCAGCGATAGCACGGCATCATCACCAGATCACCGAACAACTCCAGCGCTTCGGTGGCAATGGCGAAATCGACGGTGCCGTCAGCGGCCATTTCAGCGATCTGCATCGGCGAACCCTGGTGCATGTGCAGGGCAACGTCCGGGTATTGCTTGATGAAATTACTGATCACCGGTGGCAACGCATAACGCGCCTGGGTGTGCGTGGTGGCTATCGACAGGGTGCCTTTCTTCTCGTTGGAGAATTCCTGGGCGATCTGCTTGATGCTTTCAACCTTGCGCAGGATCTCGCCGGCGGTGGTGATAATACGCTCGCCAGCCGGGGTGACGCGGGTCAGGTGCTTGCCGCTGCGAGCGAATACCTCCACGCCCAATTCGTCTTCCAGCAGACGGATCTGCTTACTGATGCCCGGTTGTGACGTGTAAAGGCTTTGGGCTGTAGCGGAAACGTTGAGGTCGTGGTGCGCCACTTCCCAGATGTAGCGCAATTGTTGAAGCTTCATATGAATCCCTCAAAGCAGATAGACGCCACGGGCATCAGCGACGGTATATAACTATATTAATGGCTTGAAGAATAAATCTAGAACTTTTTATCAAACTGCCACCCTTCGTGTTTTAACGATCCCCTTGGCGGCGACGTTCCACCAGCGGCACCAAATAGACCGGCACCCGAGACAGTTGCAGCACCCGCGCCGCAGTCCGGCCCAAAGGCGTTTCCGCACCAGCACCATGGCTATGACTACCTACGATTAATAAATCCACGGAGAGTTTCTGCGCCTGGTCGAGAATCACCTGTGAGGGATCGCCCTGAAGCACCCGCACTGCTTGAATTCGCTCCAGATCCTGCGCCCCTTCATCCCCCAACTCTTCACGAAAGCTGTCGAGCACGCGCTGCTCGATATTGGCAATCACCGTATTCAGGCCCTGACTGTGAAACTCGTTCAACGCTTGCTCATCGAGGTAACTCTGAAGCACCGATTCGGCGAACAGCCCCATCGGTTCAACGGCGTGCACCACATAGAGATCGGCATTGAATATGCGCGCCAACGCCAAGGCATGCTGCATCACCAAAGGTGCGTACAGGCCGAGGTCAGTGGCGTACAACATAGAACGAATCATATGACCTCCTCGAGTGCCGACATGGCGGAGATTGATTCAGCTTAGCAGTGCCATGGCGAGTACGACGTTTCGCGTAACGCGTTGAACCGTGGGCTTAAACCTTTTGCTCGTTGCTGATGCCGTGCGGCACGTGCCCGGTGGCGACCACCTCGCGGGCCAACTCGCAATGACCGGCCTGATCGTCGAAAAACACGTCGGCGGCAAAGGCTTCCAGAAACGCTGACTTGGTCAGGCCGCCGAGAAACAGCGACTCGTCCAGACGAATGTCCCATTCACGCAAGGTACGGATCACCCGTTCATGGGCCGGCGCCGATCGCGCGGTTACCAGCGCGGTGCGGATCGGACAGGCGTCTTCCGGGAACTCGCGCTGCAACAGATTGAGGGCGGCGAGAAAGCCTTTGAACGGCCCACCGCGCAGAGGCTCGCGGGCGGCTTCACGCTCGCTGGCCTGAAACGCTTCCAGACCACCAGACTGATAAACGCGCTCCGATTCGTCGGAAAACAGCACCGCGTCACCATCGAAGGCAATGCGCAATTCATCGCTGGCCGCACGGCTGGCGCCACCCGACAGAATGGTCGCGGCCGCGAACCCGGCATCCAGTGCACTGCGAACGTCTTCAGCATGCGTCGAGAGAAACAGGTCGCAGCCAAACGCCTTCAAGTACGGATAAGGACTGCGCCCACCGACAAACGCCGCGCGGGAAATCGCCAGGCCATAGTGGTGGATCGAATTGAAAACCCGCAGACCCGTGTCGGCACTGTTGCGCGACACCAGGATCACCTCGACCCGGGCACGGCCAAGGCTGGTATTGAGGTTGAGGAGTTTCTGCACCAACGGGAATGCATCACCGGGCTCGAGGATTTCGTCTTCGTGTTCGATCTGATATTGCCGATAGGCTTCGACACCGCTCGACAGATAGACCTTGTGGCTTTCGCTCAGGTCGAACAGCGCACGCGAAGAAATCGCCAGCACCAGTTTGTCGTCGATAGTTTTTGCCATGCCTTCCCCCTCAGGATGATCGACTCACGTATTACGTCGATCGATAAAACTCAAGCTGCGATACAAGGCTTCGATTCGCGGCAACTCACATCCTGCGGCCTTGGCTGCCGCCAGTGGCCGGGCGTAAATCGCATCCAGTTCAAGTGGCCGTTTGTGCAGAAAATCGTGGTACATGCTCGACCAATAGTCCGGCATTTTCTCGGTCACCATGAACAGGTGGTCGGCATAACCGACCGGTACGTCATGACCGCAGGCAATTGCTCCCTGAACCACTTCAGCCATCAGAGCCTTGATCAGTTTCCGACTGTCGGTATCGGCCATCAACGGCGTAGTGCTTGCCCCGAGCAGAACCGACAGACCGTTGTAAGGGATATTCCAGACCAGTTTTTGCCAGCGCGCCTGATCCAGGTTCGCCATGGCTTGGGAGTCGATGCCGGCGGTGCGGAACAGCCCCGCGCCCTCCTCGACAATCGCCATGCGCGCCGGCTCATCGGCTGCAGGGCCGCTGTGATAGCCAACATTCACCGCACCGAGCGCCTGATGGGTGATGACGCCTGGTCCTTCGCGATGGACGCAGATATAGCAGAGCCCACCGAGCACGTGCAGTGAATCAGGGAGCAACGCTCGCAGACTGTCTTCAACGTCCAGGCCGTTTTGCATCAGCAGCACTTTCGCATCGGGGGCGGCGGCTTGAATGATCGTCGGCGCCAACTGCGCGTTACTGGTGGTTTTCGCCCCCACCAGCAACCAGTCACAGGGCGGCATGTCTTCGGCCGTGGAATACGCCTGGACCGGATTCAACGTCAGCGTGCCGTGCTCCGCACTGTCGAGCTTCAACCCGTGCTCGGCCACCGCCGAAAACTCACTGCGCAACAGAAAATGCACATCGAATCCGGCGCGCGCCAGCATCAACCCGTAGAAACCGCCGATCGCGCCGGTTCCGATAATACCGATTGTCGGTTTGGCCACTGCCCCCATCACGGTAACTCCTCTGCAATTCGACTCAACGCCTGACCCACGGCTGCATTGAGTTCGACGCGGGTCAGGCGCGATTTTAGTGCCCCGAAAAATTCACCGTTGCGCACCACAAACAGCGCCGGCAAATAAAAAACCTGATAACGCTCGACCACCCCGCCATTGTTCCCGGCATCAATCCAGCACAGTCGATCGATGTCCAGATCGAGTCGTGGCAATTGTTCACGGGCAAAACGGCAACTGGCGCAGCCGACGCTGGTGAAAATGACCAACGACACGCCGCTCATCGCCAGCAGCCGTTGGTCAGCGTCGAAATCAGTCAGTTCCAATTCGACCACTATACTGGGGGAAACAATGTCAGATGGCCGACACATGGAGTCCGTGTTCATGGGACGTTTTATTCCTCACCCTGACGATGTGCCCGTCGAATTAACGTTACTCAAACCTGAGTGTATTTCACGGCAACAGCTGCACACTATCAGCCTCGGGGGCATGGCTTGCAATTATCACCGGGCGTGGCGCCACGGTACGGCGCTGGAAGTGCGCATGCCGACCTTGAACCCCGACATGCGTTTCCTGGGCTATGTCGCCTGGTGCCTGCGACGCAAGCACGGCTATCTGGTAGGCATTGCCTTTGTTGACGAACAAATGATGTTCAGTGCCCGGATGGGCGAGCAGGTGTGTCAGATCGAACGTTACTGCCGCCTGCATGACGCCCATGACGAGCTGAAGGATATTCAGGCCCTGGCCCTTGAATGGGTCCAGGAGCATGCCGACGAGTTCTCTCACGACACGGTTCACAGGGCATTTGCGCAGGCAATACTGGATTAAACCGGTGTCTGCCCATTGTCGAGCAGGCGCCTAACGCGCTAAGGTTCTGCTCCCCGACGCGCTTAATTTGCTGTGCTCCGCCGCGCGGGTTCGCTGGCGGCCGGCACCCGTGACCTGACGAGTAAACGATGGCTGATTTACCGATCAACGACCTAAACGTCGCTTCCAACGAGACGCTGATCACTCCCGATCAGCTCAAGCGTGATATCCCTGTGAGCGACGCGGCCCTGCGCACCGTCACCAAGGGCCGCGAAGTCATTCGCAACATTCTTGATGGCACCGACCACCGCCTGTTTGTTGTCATCGGGCCTTGCTCGATCCACGACATCAAGGCTGCACACGAATACGCCGAGCGCCTGAAGGCGCTTGCGGCCGAGGTGTCCGATACCCTGTATCTGGTCATGCGCGTGTATTTCGAGAAGCCACGCACCACCGTCGGCTGGAAAGGTTTGATCAACGATCCGTACCTGGACGACTCCTTCAAGATTCAGGACGGTCTGCACATCGGTCGTCAATTGTTGCTGGACCTGGCCGAGATGGGTCTGCCGACCGCAACTGAAGCCCTGGACCCGATCTCCCCGCAGTACTTGCAGGACCTGATCAGCTGGTCGGCCATCGGTGCGCGCACCACCGAATCCCAGACTCACCGTGAAATGGCCTCCGGCCTGTCCTCGGCAGTCGGCTTCAAGAACGGCACTGACGGCGGCTTGACGGTCGCTATCAACGCCCTGCAATCGGTTTCCAGCCCTCACCGCTTCCTGGGTATCAACCAGGAAGGTGGCGTGTCGATCGTCACCACCAAAGGCAATGCCTACGGTCACGTGGTACTGCGCGGTGGCAACGGCAAGCCGAACTACGATTCGGTCAGCGTCGCGCTCTGCGAGCAAGCGCTGAACAAAGCGAAGATCAAGCCCAACATCATGGTCGATTGCAGCCACGCCAACTCCAACAAAGACCCGGCCTTGCAACCGCTGGTGATGGAGAACGTCGCCAACCAGATCCTCGAAGGCAACCCGTCGATCATCGGCCTGATGGTCGAAAGTCACCTGAACTGGGGCTGCCAGGCGATCCCGAAAGACCTCGCCGACCTGCAATACGGCGTGTCGATCACCGATGCTTGCATCGACTGGACCGCCACCGAAAACACCTTGCGCAGCATGCACGCCAAGCTCAAGGACGTGCTGCCGAAACGCGATCGCAGCTGATCACTTTTCGCCATACCAAAAAACGCCGGGCTTAACCCGGCGTTTTTTTATGCGTTCGATTCTTTGAAAGGTTACTGGCTCAACTTGGCGGCATGCCGCTGGTGGCGCTCCATGTAGCGCTCCACGTAGGAACACGATGGAATGACGGTGTAACCCATTTCTTCAGCGTACTCCAGCGCCTTCTCGGTCAAGGCTGCCGCAATGCCGCGACCACGCAGCGCGTTGGGCACAAAGGTGCGATAGATATCCAGGGTCTGCTTTCCCAGATCCATATAGGTCAGGTAGGCACGATGACCGTCCACACTGGTCTCGAACTGATGACCAGCCTGGTCATGGTGGATGGACAACGCCTCGCTCATCACTACTCCTCGCGGGTCTGGAATTCTGACCCCTACCTTACCGATGTTTTTCCGGCGAAGGAACATCTACGCCACCCCGTGCCTGAACGGACACCGAGAAGAACTGCACCCATCTCGCGCAACCGAGCACGTATCAAATAGTAGGCACCATTGGCAGAAATGCTCAAGGTACGCTCGTCATCACGCAGGGAGCGGGGGTGCTGCTCCGGGTACGCAGAGAAGGCTCGACCAAGATCTCTGAAGGTCGACAGCCTGAACATTGCCGGATGTTGAGACTTAAGACGAGCGCCCTTTGTTAAAGTCACCTGAACATGGAGAAAGATATGAGAGACGCCACGCAAAATCCGAACAAAAGTGTGGACGAATCCATCTAGACAGACTTTAGCCAAAACTCGGAAAAGAGCTGTGAGCGCACGAAACCTTTCTTCAGCGGCTCCCTCAGCTCGGGCCTCCCAGCTAGATATTTTTAAACAATGCAGTTAAAAGTTGCTCGAAAAAGAATCAACGCCTACAATTTTTTTGGCTTCTTGCTTTACGTCAGTTTACTTACGACAAGTAATGGGTAGTATGTACGCCGGCTATTTCCTCAATCTGAGGAGACAGCTAACTTAATAGAAAGTCCTTGAAGGGGAACACGATGAACAACGTTCTGAAATTCTCTGCTCTGGCTCTGGCCGCAGTTCTGGCTACCGGTTGCAGCAGCGTATCGAAAGAAACCGAAGCACGTCTGACCGCTACTGAAGACGCAGCAGCTCGCTCCCAGGCTCGTGCAGACGAAGCTTACCGTAAAGCTGATGACGCAATGGCTGCTGCTCAAAAAGCACAGCAGACTGCTGACGAAGCTAACGAGCGTGCTCTGCGCATGCTGGACAAAGCTAGCCGCAAGTAATAATCCTTCGGGATTGTTATCAAGCCGACCCATTTTTTGGGTCGGCTTTTTTATTGCCCGATATTTCGTACCGGCAATAAAAACCCGCCGACGCGGTCAGCATCGGCGGGTTGCTTTCAAGCATTACTGCAACGGGTCGATCGGCGCACTCGTCACCATCGGCGCCGAGGCGTTCGGCACTCCGATTACCACTGGCAGACCATCTTCGGCGGCAACCACGTCGCGGACCACATCCCAGTTCATGCGCAGGTTGTTGGTAATGTCCTCACGCTTGAGCATCGCGTTGATCACCGCGGTGTGTTTGTCGACCACAGAAGGGTTGCCCTTGTCGTCCAGCGGCGTGTGCGCTTCCAGATACACCTTGGCGCCACTGACACCGAACTTGTACGGCTCGCTGATAATGCGCACAGACGTGCCTACCGGCACCATGCTCGCCATTTCCAGCACGTTGTTGTTAAACATGCGGAAGCAACCGTGGCTGGTGCGCATGCCGATGCCGAACTTCTTGTTCGACCCGTGGATCAGATAGCCCGGTGTGCCCAACGTGAACTTGAACGGCCCCAGCGGGTTGTCCGGGCCGGCCGGCACCACGTTTGGCAGTGGATCGCCATCGGCGGCGTGCTCGGCCTTGATCGAGGCTGGAGGGGTCCAGGTCGGGTTCGGCGTCTTGGCAATGATGCTGGTATGGGCAATCGGCGAGCCCCAGCCTTCACGGCCGATACCCAGCGGGAAGGTGTACACCACGTTCCGGCCTTTCGGGAAATAATAAAGGCGATACTCGGCCAGGTTGATGACGATGCCTTCACGCGGACCCGGCGGCAGGATGAAGCGCGTCGGTAGCACCACTTCGGTACCGGCGCCCGGCAGCCATGGATCGACGCCTGGGTTGGCCGCGATCATTTCCGAATAGCCCAGGTCGTAGGTGGTGCCAAGGTCAGCGAAAGTATCTTCGTACTTGGCCTTGATTACCTGGACCTCACCGATGATGTCTTCACCGGGCGGTGGCAGGGGCAGCTCCAATGCTGCTACGGGACCCGCCACACAGAGGGCGGCAAGAGACAGGTAGCGGGTGACGGCAGGAAAGTGCGGCAACATCCGGAAAATCCTTCGCATGATCGACAAGGGTATAAAACGCGATTGTACACCGGCATCTGGAAAATCGGGGAGTTGACCGATAGCAAGCAATCTATCCAGATCTAAAGCTCGAAACGCAATTCCGGCCAGATCGGCGAAGTGCCGCGCTTTTGCGACTCAAGAATGGCGCGACACAGCGAGCACAAACGCTGATCCTGGAACACGCGGCGATCGACGCTCGACCAGCGCGGTTGTGCTGGCAACAGGCTGCCGCACAAGGTCCGGTCCGCCGAGCCGCCCAATTCCAGTTGACGGGTGACCAGATGTACCCGCACTTCCTGGCAGGCGAACAGATCCAGCTGTTCGTCAGGCTCGATCAGTTGGTAAGCAAAAAGTGACCAGGCAGGACGCGGCATCGGGGGCTCCAAATCGGGGGCGCCACCTTAGCCGAAACACCGCCGCTAGAAAAGCGTCAAAGCAGCGGTTTCAGTGTAGGCCAGACATTTTCCAGCAACATGTCCTGAGCCCCGGCAGCCGGGTGCAGGCCGTCGGCTTGCATCAAGTCCGGATGGCCGCCCACGCCCTCGAGAAAAAACGGCACCAGCGGGATTTTTTTCTCCTCGGCCAGTGCGCTGTAGACCTTCGCGAAGGCCTCGGTATAACGAACGCCGTAGTTGGGTGGCAATTGCATGCCGAGCAGCAGCACCTTGGCGCCACTGGCGCGGGAGCTGTCGATCATTGCTGCAAGGTTTTGTTGCAATTGCGTCGGCAGCAACCCACGCAGGCCATCGTTGCCGCCCAACTCGAGGATTACCAGCGCCGGCTTATGCTCTGCAAGCAGTGCGGACAGGCGCGCCTGGCCTCCGGCGCTAGTGTCGCCGCTGATGGACGCATTGACCACCTTATCGTCGAAACCTTCGCGCTTGAGCCGTTGATCGAGCAGGGAGACCCATCCCAAACGGGTATCCAGCCCGAAACCCGCACTGATACTATCGCCAACGATCAGGACTGTACCCGCCGCTGCATTCTGGGCCATGCACATCAAGGCCAGGCCAGCACTCAAAAACCACACACGCATCGGATTCTCCATGGGCGCAAGCATTCTCACCGCGAAGAACCTCAGTAAAGTGGTTCCCAGCGCGGAAGGTGAACTGACTATCCTGCACGAACTCAGCCTGGAACTGAACAAGGGCGACAGCCTGGCCATTGTCGGCGCCTCCGGTTCCGGCAAATCCACCCTTCTGGGCTTGCTCGCTGGTCTCGACCTGCCGAGCAGCGGCGAAGTGACCCTCGCCGGGCAAGCCCTGAGCAATCTCGATGAAGACCAGCGCGCCCGTATCCGGGCTGAGCATGTTGGTTTTGTGTTTCAGTCCTTTCAGTTGCTCGACAGCCTCAACGCCCTGGAAAACGTGATGCTGCCGCTGGAACTCGATGGCCGCAAAGACGCCAGGGAGCGCGCCACCGAGTTGCTGCGAAGGGTCGGTCTGGGCCAGCGACTGACCCATTCGCCACGCCAGCTTTCGGGTGGCGAACAGCAGCGCGTGGCGATTGCCCGTGCGTTTGCCGCAGAACCTGATGTGCTGTTCGCCGACGAACCCACCGGCAACCTCGACAGCCACACCGGCGAGCGCATCAGCGATCTGCTGTTCGAACTCAACCAGGAACGCGGTACAACCCTGGTGCTGGTGACCCACGACGAACGCCTGGCACATCGCTGCCGGCGCCTGATCCGCCTTGAAGCCGGCCTGCTGGTCGCCCCTCTGGAGCCTTGATGGCACGCCTGCCGCTGTTGCGCCTGTTCAGTCTTGCCATCCGTCAATTGCTGCGCGACGCCCGCGCCGGTGAGTTGCGTGTGTTGTTTTTTGCCTTGATGGTTGCCGTTGCGGCAAGTACCGCCATCGGCTACTTCGGCGCCCGCCTGAACGGCGCCATGATGCTGCGCGCCACCGAGTTTCTCGGTGCCGACTTGCTGCTTGAAGGCAGCTCTCCCGCGCGCCCCGAACAAATTAAAAGCGGCACGGAACTGGGCCTCGAACACGCTCAAGTGGTCGAGTTTTCCAGCGTCATCGCCACTGACAATGGCATTCAGTTGTCCAGCGTCAAAGCGGTAGACGACGTCTACCCACTGCGCGGCGAACTGAAAAGTGCCCCGACGCCCTTCGCCCCGGAAGAACCCGGTGGAGGACCGAAACCCGGTGAAGCCTGGGTCGAAGCGCGACTGTTGACTGCGCTGGACCTAAAGATCGGCGACAGCATCGACGTCGGCATGCGAACCCTCAAACTGGCGCGAGTGCTGACCTACGAACCGGACCGCGCCGGCAATTTCTACAGCCTGACGCCGAGGGTGCTGATCAACCTCAGCGACCTCGCCGCGACCGGCGTGGTGCAACCCGGCAGCCGGGTCAGTTACCGCGAACTCTGGCGCGGCAAAGCCGAAGCGCTGGAGATCTATCGTCAATTGATCAAACCCGGTCTGGCCGCCAACCAGCGTTTGCAGGATGCCCGCGATGGCAATCGACAGATCGGCGGTGCCTTGGGCAAGGCCGAGCGTTACTTGAACATGGCCAGTCTGGTGGCGGTTCTGCTGTCCGGTGTGGCGGTGGCGCTGTCGGCGACGCGCTTCGCCACTCGCCGATTCGATGCCAGTGCATTGCTGCGTTGCCTGGGGCTGTCCCGACGGGAAACCATGGTGTTGTTCAGCGTGCAGCTGACGGTGCTCGGGCTGCTCGCCAGTATCAGCGGCGCCCTCATCGGCTGGTTCGCACAGTTGGGCCTGTTCGCGCTGCTGCATGATTTATTGCCGACCGATGCTCCGCCGGGCGGTCTATTTCCGGCCATCGCCGGGATCGGCATCGGGCTGGTGGCGCTGGCCGGTTTTGCTTTGCCGCCACTGGCGGCGCTGGGCCGGGTACCGCCATTGCGGGTACTGCGTCGGGACATGCTGCCGATTCCTTCCAGCACCTGGATGGTCTACGGCGCGGCATTGGGCGCCCTCGGACTGATCATGTGGCGTCTGAGCCTGGACCTGGTATTGACCTTCGCCCTGCTCGGTGGCGGTGTGATCGCGGCGTTGGTGCTTGGCGGCTTACTGTTGCTGCTTCTGAAGAGCCTTCGTCGAATGCTGGCGCGTGCCTCTTTGCCATGGCGCCTGGGGCTGGGCCAATTGCTTCGCCATCCACTGGCGGCAGCGGGACAATCCCTGGCCTTCGGTTTGATTCTGCTGTCCATGGCGCTGATCGCATTGCTGCGCGGCGAGTTGCTGGACACCTGGCAGAACCAGCTGCCGAAAAACGCGCCTAACTATTTCGCGCTCAACATTCTGCCGGCGGACAAACAGGCGTTCATCGATCGCCTGATCAAACTGTCGGCGCAATCGGCGCCGCTATACCCGGTGGTACCTGGACGGCTGATCAGCGTCAACGGCGAACCGGTACAGGAAATCGTCAGCAAGGATTCGGCCGGTGATCGAGCGATCCAGCGTGACCTGAGCCTGACCTGGGCGGCGGATTTGCCGGCGGGCAACAAACTCACTGCGGGTAACTGGTGGGCCGAACAGACGCCGGACGAAATTCCGGGTGTATCGGTGGAAGGTAAAGTCGCCGAAAGCCTGAAGCTCAAGCTCGGCGATCACATGGTGTTTACCGTGGGCGGCGTCAATCGAGAAGCGAAAGTCACCAGCCTGCGAGAGATCAACTGGGACAACTTCCAGCCTAACTTCTTCATGATCTTCCAGCCCGGCACGCTGAAGGATCTGCCGGCGACCTACCTGACCAGTTTCTATTTGGCGGCGGGTCATGATCAGCAGATCGTGGATCTGTCCCGGGCTTTCCCGGCGGTGACCATCTTGCAAATTGAAGCGTTGCTCGAACAGCTGCGCAGCATCCTCGCCCAAGTCACCCTGGCGGTGGAGTACGTGCTGTTGTTCGTGTTGGCGGCGGGGATGGCCGTGTTGTTCTCAGGCTTGCAGGCGACGCTCGATGAACGCATTCGCCAAGGCGCCTTATTGCGAGCGTTGGGCGCCGAGCGGCAACTGCTGGTCAAGGCAAGAAGGATTGAGTTCGGTTTGCTTGGGGCGGTCAGCGGATTGTTGGCAGCGCTGGGTTCAGAACTGGTAAGTCTGGTGCTCTACCGCTACGCCTTCGACCTGCCGTGGCACCCGCATCCATGGTTGCTGGTACTGCCACTGATCGGAGCAGTGCTGATCGGAGGTGCCGGCGTGTTCGGCACACGTCGCGCGCTGAACACCAGCCCCCTGACAGTCTTGCGCGAGGGTTGATAGACTCAAGCGCTCTCTACCACAAGAAGTTGCCATGAGCCGTTATCGCCCTCCCCGCACCGCTGGCACCGCGCTGATCACCCCTCGAAGGTGAAGCGCGAATGCGGGCCGAGTTTCATGAACGCTGGCATGTTTGGCGGCCGCAGGTGACACAGTCAGTCAGCGAGGCCGCGGCACAGGGCGATCGCTCGGAAAACGCCGAAAACAATCAAGAACCCTACCTACCATACTAAATCTTCTACAAGCCTTTAAATTCACGGTCCTACAAATAGTACACATACTCATATTTTCTTACTATTTGAGGTATGTCACCTGATTGATCCACCAAAGAATTTCTCCGTTTGGGGTCTGCACAACGGCCTCGTCGCCTTCTTTTTTCTTCAAAAGCGCACGTGCCATAGGCGAATCAATGGAGATGTAATCGTTACGACCGTAGATTTCATCGTACCCGACCACCCTGAATTTCTTGATCTCACCGGCCTCGTTTTCGACCTCAACCCACGCCCCAAAAAACACCTGCCCCTCCTGCTCGGGGGAGTAATGAACAACCCGAACGTCCTCCAGACGTTTGCGCAGATACCTGACCCTTCGATCAATTTCTCGCAGAAGCTTCTTGTTGTATTGGTAGTCCGCATTTTCGCTCCGATCACCCAGAGACGCTGCCCAGGTTACTTTCCTGGTGGTGTCAGGCCGCTTCTCCCTCCATAGATAGTCCAGCTCCTTCTTCAGGGCTTCATGTCCCTCTGCAGTGATGATGTTGGTACTCACAAGATGCCCCATATCCGATTCATTCGCTGATCACGCTTCCCTACCTTTGCAATCCCGCTCGCTCATGAGCAAGCGTCTCAATTATCCACTGACACACGTCGCCGCAATCGGTCATTCTCATCCAATACGAACTGCCGCGACCAGATGGCAGCTCAGAATTGCATCGTTAGGATCCAGAGTCCGGACATCCGCCAAACCATCGCTCTGCGCCAAAAGACCAACACGGCACCTTCGAACTCCTTCTGCTGGGTAGCGGCGTGTAAACAATCCGCCTCGAGTGTCATAACCCCATTTCCAATAAATCTCAATTTCTCGCTTCGCGTAAGTGATCGAATCGCCGTTCCAGAGCGTCCCCCACCGGTGATTCCACGTGTCACTTACCAACCGGTTGCGACTGAGATGCGAGGTGAGTGAATCGAACTCCGGCACCTGACCGCCTTCCAGTGCTACCGAGCATTTACGAAACTGGTAGCTCTCCACGGAAAACCGGATATCACCCTTGAGGTGCGATAGGAAATCTTGCGAAGGAACGCGCGTCGGGTTGAAAACAATCGGAGAGCGATCCTGGTTTTCGGCCGACTTGGAGTTTTTTGAACCTCAAGCAGCGAGGGCATCAAAAATCGGTGGGTACTTCAGACCTTCCTTAACGGCTTCAGCATCCTCAAGCCTCAAGCCTCAAGCCTCCAGCTATTGAGCGCTGTCCTTGCCCGAAACGGAGCAAAGGGCCGGGCTTCTAGGAACGGCCGGCCCTGGGTTGCAGCGGGTACCTAGCAGCAGGCACTCAAGGCGGTGTCAGTCGTGCGTCGGCCTCAGTCGGCGACAGGTGCTGCGCGGTAGCCCGACTCGGACTGATTGAAGGTCTGGATCGCCTCGCCCTGCGCCTTCCAGTTTGCGCGCTCCTGCTCAGTAGCCTTGGGCGAGAACCAACCAAGGTAGGCATAGGTGATGCCGATCACCGGTGACAACCAGCAGGCGAAGGCCAGCGGGATATACAGCAGGTTTTCCAGGTTACCGTCCGCCACGCCGAGACCGAGGGAGGCAATGACGACGGCGCCGCCGGCATTCCACGGTACCAGGGGGGATATCAGGGTGCCGCCTTCCTCGATTGCGCGAGACAGGTTGAGGGTCGAGTAACCCTTGCCACGGTAGGCCGGAGCAAACATGCGGCCAGGCAGGGCGATGGAAAGATAGGGGTCGCCGGCGACCAGGTTGGTCGCAATCGAGGTGCCAATGGCGGCGGTTTGCATGCTGCCGAAGCTGCGAGTCCGCCTCAGAATCGCCTCGACAATCACCTCAAGGCAACGGGTACGCTCGAGGGCGCCGCCCAAGGCCAGGGCGATCATCACCAAGGTGATGACCCAGGCCATGGACTGGATTCCGCCGCGGTTGAGCAGGCTGTCGATGTCCTTGATCCCGGTGTTAAGGCTGTAGCCGCTCTGCATGTAGGTGAAGACGTCATGCAAGTTGGCACCCTGGTAAATCATGGCCAGGATGCCGCCGGCGATGGCACCGGCAAACAGCGAGGGCAAGGCCGGCATTTTCTTCAGAGCCAGTCCAACGACCAGTAGAGGGGGGAGCAACAGCACCCAGGACAGTTCGAAGTTCTGCGCGATGCCTTTGGTGATCAGGTCGAGCTTGCTGGAGTCGACGTCATTAGCTGCGATGAGGTTGAAGCCGACCAGCAGATAAATGACCAGGGCAATCAGCATGGAGGGGATGGTGGTCGGCAACATATTGCGGATGTGGTCGAACAGGTTAACACCGGTGACAGCAGGGGCCAGGTTAGTGGTATCGGACAACGGCGATATCTTGTCGCCGAAGAACGCACCGGAAACGACGGCGCCGGCCGTCCAGTACATCGGTACGTCGAAGCCCGCACCTATGCCCATGAGGGCCAGTCCGATGGTGCCGACCGTACCCCAGGACGTACCAAGGGACACAGATACCACCGAGCACATAAGCATGGCCACGGCGAGAAAGACCTCGGGCGACAACAACTTGAGGCCGCCGTAGATCATCAGAGGAACGGTGCCGCTGGCGATCCAGGTACCGATGATCATGCCGACCACCATGAGGATGCCGATCGACTGCAGGCCGATGGACACCACGAGCAACGAGCCTTCCTCGATGTCCTTCCAACGATAACCCTGACACCAGCCGATCAGGGCGGTAATTGCCAGGCCGATGGCCAGGGGGACGTGGGGAGTAAAGTCGCCGTAGTAGAACAACTGGATCCCCAATACCCCGAGCGTGAGGACGATCGGGATTAAGGCGAGGGCGAGCGAGGGGCGAGAGTAGTTATTTGTGGGCATGAGCTTCCTCCAGGGATGAATCGTCTGGCTGAACCAGCGACCTTTTTGTAGTTTTTGGAAGCCTCAACCTAGGGGCGCTCTGAAAAACACTTTCAGAGCGCCCCTAGGTGATCTTCTTCAGTGCTGAGCGTTCTTGCTTCTAGCCCTTAACCCTGCCTCCAACGTGTTGCGCATGAGCATTGCAATGGTCATTGGGCCAACACCGCCAGGTACTGGCGTAACTGCAAAAGCACGTGTCAGCGCTGCCTCATAATCAACGTCGCCAACCAAGCGTGACTTACCATCACTGTCGATTCGGTTGATGCCAACATCGATGACCACTGCTCCAGGTTTGATCCAATCAGCCGTAATCAGCTTTGGAACACCCACAGCGGCGATGAGTATGTCTGCCTGCCGACCGACAGCGGCAGGATCTGGCGTATGACTGTGAACGATCGTCACGGTGCAGTTTTGCTGTAACAGAAGGCTAGCCATCGGCTTACCAACGATGTTCGAGCGCCCGACGATCACCGCGTGTTTACCACTCAAGTTATTGCCTAACACTTGATGAATGAGCACAAGCGCACCCGATGGAGTGCACGGGATTAATGCGTCACTCACGTTGCCAGTCGCTAGGTGACCGACGTTCATGCAGTGAAAGCCATCAACATCTTTCAGTGGATCGATTGCCTGGATCACTTTTGACGCATCGATATGCCGTGGCAAGGGCAGTTGGACGAGAATGCCGTGAATTTCAGGGTCACCGTTCAGCTTCGTTATCAGTGATAACAAATGTTCTTCGGGTGTCTCTTCCGATAAGTCGTACTGCCGGGATAGAAACCCGCATGCCTCGGCCTGCACGCTTTTGTTCCTAACGTACACAGCACTGGCGGGATCACTGCCCACCAATATAACGGCCAATCCCGGCCTGAATCCTTCAAGCTCGACGCGTTGACGAACCTCACTCAACACCTTTTGAGCGGCTGCTTTACCGTCAATGACAATCGGGGAATCAGCGGAAAATGACGGTGCGATCTTCATTGAGCAAGATCCTGTGTTCGAGGTGGAGTTTGACTGCGCGGGACAGTACCTGACACTCAGTGTCGCGCCCGATGGCAACCATTTCGTCTGCCGTTACTGCGTGATCGATTCGCTGCACGTTCTGCTCGATGATCGGCCCTTCATCCAGATCAGCTGTCACATAGTGAGCCGTCGCACCAATGAGTTTCACGCCGCGCTTGTGGGCTTGGTGATAGGGGCGTGCGCCTTTGAAGCTCGGCAAAAACGAGTGGTGAATGTTGATGACCTGACCGGCCAGCTCGCGCGATAAATCATCGGTCAATACCTGCATGTAGCGGGCAAGTATGACGAGGTCGATCTTTTGCTCACGAACCAGCTCAAGAAGGCGTTCTTCCTGCGCAACCTTGTTCTCGGCGTTGACCGGCAGATGGTAGAAGGGAATGCTTTCGTGTTCAGCACGACGCTCGAAACGGTCGTGGTTGGATACGATTGACACCAGCTCCATCGGCAGTTGCTGGATGCTGTTGCGGTACAGCAGGTCATTCAGGCAGTGACCCAGCTGCGACACCATGATCATGACGCGCGGTTTGACGTCCATGTCATAGGCCTTCCACTCCATGCCGTAAGCCAGCGCTACCGGCTCAAAACCGTTGCGAAAATCATCCGCCGTCATGCCATGGCCCAGCACGAAACACACCCGCATGAAAAATCGATTGTTGTCCGTATCAACGTATTGCCCACTCTCCATGATGTTTCCGCTTTGTGCGGCGATGAAGTTACCAACAGCGGCGACGATTCCCTTTCGGTCATCACAGGCCAAGGTCAACACAAGCTTTCTCATGGGAGTCTCCTTTGACGGTACTGCTTTGGTTTGGACGGATTGAGTCTTCATGCCGAGTGCCCCTGGCTGAACTCCGCCGTGGCATGGCTGAGCAAGCGGAACACGTAGTTGGCAAACGAGAAGCGAACGAGAACCTGGAATCGGTAGGGTTCAACCCTTACGAACAGGCAGGGGATACCCTTGATGACCGACCCCACAACCTTTCCGACGGGAAAGGAGCGTGCGCCAAAGTTGTAGGGACAGACCTTGCCAAGACATGCCTCAACTTGCTCGCCTGACAGCTCCAAATAGCTGTAGGTGCCAGACGTATCGATGACCGCCAGGGTCTGGATCGAAGGGTCTGTGAGCCGCTCAAGCCAGTGCTGTTTGGCTCCAGGCGCACACACCAAGAGGCACTCATCCGGAGACACCCACAACAGTCGCGCCTTGTCTTCGCCGGTGTAGCTCAGCGGCTGTGAGGGAGCCTTGAGGCCCAGTCGTGCGTAGTCCTGCTCAACTGCCGGAGAGTGAAGCTCGCCCCGCAGGGTGATGAATCCGTGCTCACGCTTTTCGGAAATCGACAATTGCGCGGAGGCCAGGGCAGCCAACTCTTCCGTAAATGGCTCAAGGGCCGTGCGATAGCGTGCCAATTCAGACATTTTGACGTGCTCCCTCTTTGTCATAGAAAACGGTGTCGCTAACTTTGGCCGCAATCCGCAGGCCGCTGTGATGGGCTGCAAACACCTGTTGATCTAGCCGTTGACGCCCGCCCTCAAGCATCGCCAACGCAATAGACCGGTTGAGGATCGGGCTGAAGTAGCTGGAGGTCACATGGCCAATGGACGTCTTGCTCTCCACGGCATCAATGAGCTGTGATCCCTCAGGAATGACGGCCTTGGGGTCATCCGTGAGCAGTCCCACGAAATGCTTTCGATCAGGCTCTTTCATATAAGATCTTGCCAGCGCACGCTTGCCCAGGTGACTGTGTGGTTTCTTTTTCGACAAGATCCAGTTCATTCCCAGGTCCATCGGAGAGACCGAGCCATCGGTGTCTTGTCCTATGATCGGGAAGCCTTTTTCGGCCCGTAGAACGTGCAGGCTTTCAGTCCCATAAGGCGTAATGGAGTAAGGCTGGCCTGCACGATAGATCGCATCCCAGACGGCCTCGCCATAGTTGGCCTGTGCATTGATTTCATAGGCCAATTCACCGGAGAAGCTGATGCGCATGATCATCACCGGCACCCCGAGAATCTTCGATTCCCGCCAGTGCATGAAAGGAAACGCTTCATTCTCCACATGCAGCTCAGGGCAAAGGGACTTCAGAACAGCGCGGCTGTGTTCGCCCACCAGAGCGGTAGTGCTCCAGTGATCGGTCACCGACGTCAGGTAAACACGCAGGTCTGGCCATTCGGTTTTCAGCCACGCTTCGAGGCTCACGAACATGCTCGCAGCGCCGCCCGTGGTAGTGGTCATGATAAAGTGCTGGTCACCCAGGCACGCGGTCACTCCGTCGTCTATCACCATGCCGTTTTCATCAAGCATGACGGTATAGCGACACTGGCCACGCTTGATCGTCGACCAATCGTTGGGAAGGATGCGGTTGAGGAACTCGCGCACGTCGGGCCCTTGGATGTCAATCTTGCCAAGGGTCGAGGCGTCCATCATCGCGACGCCTTCACGAACGGCAAGGCACTCGCGGTGAACGGCTTCATGCAGGTCTTCACCCAAGCGGGGGAAGTACCATGGACGCTTCCACTGGCCGACGTTTTCCCATTCTGCCCCGTGAGCCAGATGCCAGAAATGCATCGGCGTGTGACGCTCTGGCAAGAACAGATCGCCCACGAACTCACCCGCGAGTGCGCCAAACGTGACCGGGGTATACGCCGGGCGGTAAGTGGTGGTTCCCACCAACGACATGGAGACCCCCATGACTTCACTCGCAATGGCCACACCCACGACATTACCCGTTTTGCCTTGGTCGGTGCCGAAGCCTAATGCGGTGTAACGCTTGATGTGTTCGATGCTGCGAAAGTTCTCGCGGATGGCCAAGGCGATGTCTTTCGACATCACATCGTTCTGCAAGTCCACGAACTGTTTGCCGTTCCAGCCGGGGCTGCGGAAAAAGGGAGCACAGTTGATAGAGTGGTCGGTATTCACAGACTCGGCAGGAGCCGCATTCTGCCCCATGACCATGAGTGTTTCCCGGGCAGCATTACGTCCTGAAGCCACACAGTCAGACGTTTGCACCAGGCCGATCAAGGCGCCCGCATAGCTACGATCCCTCCCATCGGTTATGGGCAAGAACGCGCATGCCTTGTCAGACCAGACCGGCTTGGCACCGGTATGGCAGTCAAGATGCACAACCGGACTCCAGCCACCCGCGATTGCGAGCAAGTCGGTTTCAATGCGTGAGATCCGGCCCGAGTTAATCCATGAACAATGAACGTCAAGGCTGACCGCTTGCAGCTCAACAGATTCCAGACGCCCATCTCCCTTGGCCGACATAACAGCGGTTCCGAGGTGGAGCGGAATGCGGTGCGTATTCAACAGCGAGGTTAGATCCGCCGAAATTGCAGCACGACAATCGATGACGGCGGTTACAGATTGCCCCCGCTGGAGCAGATCTTTAACCAGGGCGTAGCCACTGTCGTTGTTGGTGAACACGGTGACTGAGCGCCCCGGCAGCACACCTTGCAGCTGCACGTAACTTTGCAGTGCGCTCGCTTGGAAAATGCCTGGCAAATCGTTGTTGTCGAACGCCAACAGGCGCTCATGGGAACCGGTCGCAAGAATGACGCGTGCGGCACGAATCTTATGCAGGCGCTGTCTCACGCCCTCTTTACGACGGGCGATTGGCACATGATCCTGTACCCGCTCGAGCGCTTGAATCAGGTTGTGATCCATCAGCGCATAGGCTGTCGTGCGAGTAAGCAAGCGCACGTTGGACATTTTCTTCAGGCGAGCGATAGCGTCGGTAATCCACCGTGCAGCGGCTTCCCCCTCTACTTGTGCCTCTGCGTCCAAGAACCAATTGCCGCCCAGGCGCTGACGCTCATCGACCAGCACGACGGCGCAGCCCGACCGTCCAACTTCCAAAGCCGCAGCGAGTCCCGCCGAACCGCCGCCGACAATCGCTACATCCGCATGGATATGGTTATGGTCGTAGGTTTGCGCATCCACCTCGGTGGCTGACGGAGCGAATCCCGCCATTTGCCGCAGGAAGTGCTCGTAGTGAGGCCAGAGGCGCTTGGGCTTCTGGAAGGTTTTGTAGTAGAAGCCGACTGGCATGAAGCGGTGCAGCGGTTTGAACAATGCCTTGACGTCTTTCGGCCCAGCAGGATCCGCCGTTGCCGAGCGAGCACGCAGCCCTTCGTAAAGCTCGATTTCTGTCGCCTTGACGTTGGGTACGTAGTATCCCCCCTGCTCCAGGGCAACCAGCGCATTCGGCTCTTCGACACCGGCGGAGACGATGCCTCTTGGGCGTCCGTACTTGAAGCTGCGGCCAACGGTTTCCACGCCATTGGCCAGCAGTGCCGAAGCCAGGGTGTCTCCCGCCACCCCCTGGAGAGGGATGTCGTTCCACGTGAAGTCGATCACACGATTGCGATCCACCCATTCGTGGGCACCGGTACTGCTCATCCGAAATGTTTTCACTTTCGGCCTCCTTTTGGCGCTTCGGCCATCGTCCAGCTGCCATGGACTTCGTTGGTGACGTTGTTCCGGGCAGCGACCAGGAAATGGCGGCAACCGCCTGCGTGATACCAGTTCTCGTACATCAACCCCATGGGGTTTTCGCGCATGAATAGGTAGTCACCGAACTGCTCGTCGTTGAGTGCTTCCGGATCGAGGGGACGTTCGATAAAAGCTTCGCCCCGATAGACGAATTCCTCTTCGTCACGTAGCTCCCCGCAATGCGGGCAATGGATGCGTAACATGGTTGACCTGCGCTAAATAGGGATCAGTGGGCGACGCCGGCGGCGCCGTGCTCATCAATCAAATGCCCTGTGCTAAACCGCTCGATGCTGAAGGGTTCTGCCAGTGGATGGGGATGGTCGTTGGCGATGGTGGCTGCAAAGACGTGTCCAGATCCTGGCGTCGCCTTGAACCCTCCTGTGCCCCAGCCGCCGTTGACGTACAAGCCTTTCACCTTGGTCTTGCTGATGATCGGGCAGGCGTCCGGGCAGGTGTCAACGATGCCGGCCCATTGGCGGTTCATCCGGACACGGCTGAAGCAGGGGAACAGTTCGAGGATCGCTTGCGCGGTGTGTTCGATCACGTGGGGGCTGCCGCGCTGTGAATAGCCGTTGTAGCTATCGATACCCGCGCCTATGACCAGGTCGCCCTTGTCGGACTGACTGATGTAGCCATGCACGGCATTGGACATCACCACGGTATCGAGCACTGGTTTCATGGGCTCGGAGACAAAGGCCTGCAAAGGGTGACTGGATATGGGCAAGCGCACCCCAGCCTTGCTGGCCAGTACCGACGTGTGACCAGCCACCACAATCGCAACCTTGTCAGCCCTGATGACGCCCTGGTTGGTTTTGACCGCCTTGATCTGATCGTTCTCGCGCTCGAAATCGAGAACTTCGCATCCTTGGATGATGTCGACGCCCAGGCGCGACGCCGCTCGGGCGAACCCCCAGACCACGGCGTCGTGCCGAGCCGTGCCGCCGCGAGCTTGATAGGCGGCGCCCATGACTGGATAACGAGCATTGTTCGAAAGATTCAGGTAGGGGATCCGATCCTTCAGTTCGTCCAAACTCACCATTTCAGCGTCGATGTCATTGAGCACGTTCGCACTGACGCGACGCTCCATTTCACGCATGTCTTGCAGGCCATGACCTAGCGAGTAGATGCCGCGCTGACTGAACATGACGTTGTAGTTGATGTCTTGGGTCAGGTCTTCCCATAATTTTAAGGAATGCTCATAGAATCGGGAGGACTCATTCCACAGGTAGTTGGAGCGAACAAGGGTGGTATTGCGTCCCGAGTTCCCGCCCCCGATGTAGCCCTTTTCCAGAACTGCGACATTTCGGATGCCGTGGTTTTTTGCCAGGTAGTAGGCGGTTGCCAAACCATGGCCGCCCCCGCCTACGATGATCACGTCATACCGTGGCTTGATAGCTGTTGTAGCCCACGTTTCTGGCCAATTTCGGTGATTTGACAGGCCTTCTTTAAACAAACGCCAAGCTGAATATTGCATAACCATTCCTGTGTTCAGGGGAGCCGCAGCGGGGCTGCCGCAGCCCGCCAACAAGATTTCTGCATCCGTAATTGGATGCGGCTGATGGCTTCAATATCGAGGAACACAAGAAGGAGGACAATGGATATCTTGGCATCCTAGCGTGCCATTAAGGAATGTATTAGCATGACAGCCCTGTTAGGCTTGGCCATACGGTGCGCTCAGAATGAAGACCTCCTTTCGATTTCTCCCTCCGCTCGGTGCTTTGATTTTTTTCGAGGCGGCGGCACGCCTGGGGAGCTTCACCAAGGCAGCCGCAGAGCTCTTTGTTACCCAGAGCGCAGTTAGCAAGCAGATCCAGATGCTGGAAGAGAACCTTGGCGTTGCGCTCTTCTCCCGTGAGCCACGGATGGTGCAACTGACCGAGGCAGGTCGCCAGTTTCAAAACGATGTCACCGCTATTTTTCAGAACCTGAATGACTCGGTAGCACGCACACGGCGATGGTCATACGTGAAAAGCGTCACGGTCACCTGCACACATGCCGTTTCCCATTACTGGCTGTTCCCGCGCATTGCGCTTTTCAACGTGGAACATCCAGACATCACCATCAATATTTATGCCGTCAATGAGGTGACTGAGCAGTCCTGTTTGCAGTTTGATTTTGGAATCTTGAATGGCGACAACAAATGGCGTGCTCCGCTGGAGAGCCATCTGCTGTTCAAAGAGAGAATCTACGCGGTATGCCACGTCGACTACCCCCTGAATGGCAACCTCTCGCCAGAAGCGCTTCTCTCTGAGCGGCTCATTCACTTAGATCCCGGCGCATGGCACTGGCCGACGTGGATCAACTGGTTCGACAACTTTGGAATCGAGTATGCGATTCCAAAAAACGCTCAATTGTTCAACCAGGTCACTCTGGCGCTGAATGCCACACTTCAGGGAATGGGGATTGGCCTAGGCTGGGAATTCATGACTGAGGAGCTTCTGCGTAAAGGTGAAATACGCAGGGTCAGTGACTCGTTCTATGCCACGGGTATAGACGACTATCTCGTTCACTCTCGATCCCAATCACTGTCGGAGTCAGCTCGCACATTCAAAGAGTGGTTGCTCGCCAACGTCAGCCAAAGCGAATAATTGAGATATCGCATCGACTCACCACTGGCCCGCGCCCTGATCGGCAAGGTGCTGGACGCCGAGGTTCGGGCCAGACACCTGCCGGTGAGCAGTGCGTGTATATCGTGGCGATCGACTATCTTTGAGCCGCCGCGCTCTAAACCTCAACGGCGGGTGATCAGCCCCTGCCGGGCAACGCGAATCAATTGCTTGATCACTTCGGGGGCAGCCTTGAGGCTGGGCGATTGAATCACCGCCAGATCAAAACTGTCGCTGGCAAATCGAGCCAGCGATTCCCCCTCTTCGACAAACTGGATCAGGAAGGCCGCGGGTCCACCGGTGCGACGTGGCCAGCCATCGAGATAACGCAAGAGTGTCGGCTGATGTTTACCGCCAAGCAGGATTTTTGGATTGCGCTGGGTGAGGTGTGCCGTGATCGGCGCGGGGCGTATAACAGGGCTTAGTGCATTCATTGTGTCGTGTCTCGGCCTCAAAAGTCTGCATGGCAGGTGAGAGGCAACACCGAACCAGCGCTTTAGCGGTATTTCGAAGCCTGTTTCAAGCTTCTATCGGCAACTGAATGAGTCACCTGGCGCCCCGCAAGTAGCTGTTTAAATCGGCGCATGGGCAGCATCGTAGAGAAGCTGACCGGACAGTGTCAAGAATGACGAGCAACAAAAAGGCCCGCGCAATGCGAGCCTTTTCATTGAGTCAGAGCGGTCAGCCAGCGATAGCGCGGTCAGCCGAGAGCTTGCCGGCGCCTTCGATCAGCACCGCGATGCTGCCACCGAGCAAGGCCAGGGCGAATTCATAACCGTTGTTGGCCATGAACAAACCGTTAGGAAGGTGCACCGAAAAGATTGCCACCAGCGAAAGGAAGGTCAGACCGAGGGCTGCCGGACGAACAAGCAAGCCAATGATCAATGCCAGACCGGCGAAGAACTCGGTACCGCCCGCTAACGTCGCCATCAGATAGCCCGGCGCCAGGCCGATGCTTTCCATGTACTGCGCGGTGCCCGCCAGACCGTAACCACCGAACGCCCCGAAAAGTTTTTGCGAGCCGTGGGCAGCGAAGATGATGCCGACGAAGATCCGCAAGACAGTCAGGCCGTAGCCAGCGCGGGTAAACAGTACCTTGTTGATCAGTGTGCTCATGCTGTGTCATCCGTAGTCAGTGTGTGTTGGTTGGCCGCTATATTAATCAGTAAACCTCATGTTAAAAGCGCAATAAGCCCACCATAACAATCAGTTTATTCGATTATTTGCGTAAGGCAACTTTATGCCCCTGGGGCTCCAGCGATTCCCGCTCACGATCGAACGCCAAGTAATACTTGTTCACGCTATTAACATAGCTGACGGCGCCCATTCCCACCTGCTCCATGGCGATGCGTTCGACCTGGAAGAACCACTGATTGGGATTCAAACCGCGCCGACGGGCTTCGGCACGCATGCCCTGAACCCGCTCCGGCCCCATGTTGTAGGCCGCCAGCACGAACGCCATGCGCTCGCGCTCGTTGAGTTTGGGGCTGGCAAAGAACTTGCGACGAATCATCGCCAGATACTTCGCCCCCGCCTGCACATTGGCGTCGAGATTCTGAATGTTATTGACCCCCACCCGCTGGGCGGCGGACGGGGTAATCTGCATCAGGCCGGTAGGGCCGCTGCCACTACGGGCATTGGGTTGCAGGGCCGACTCCTTGAATGCCAGGGCCGCCAGATTCAACCAGTCCATACCTTGGGCATCGGCGTGTTTCTGCAGCACCGGTCGAAGTTTCTCGAGGCGCTGCCGATCAGCCTTGGCCAATGGATAGCGCACTTTATACAGACGCCTATAGATCCGCAGGAACGCGGCATCCTGATCCGATGGTTTTTTGTAACCGGTCAGGAAGCGATTAATGCTCGCGCGCAGCATTGAGGCATCGCGGCGCACGAACCAGAACTCTTCGCCCGGTTCACTGATGAGCACCTGCCGATCGAAACGCAATTTGGGCAGAATCTTGCCCCAGCGCTCGGCAATGGGTTGCTCGACGATCGTCAGGTGAAAGATTGCGCCCTGGACCATTTCCAGCACATCCTCGACCGCCAGACTGGGATCGACCCACTCGATTGTCACCGGTGGCAGCTTGAGCAACGCGAGCTTTTGATTGATCTGGCTGACCGCGTCCCCGGCGGCGCTGCCGGTGGGCAACGCCAGGGTTTTGCCGGAGAGTTGTTCGAAACGGGTGAAACGTCGCTCGCCTTTGATCCCCACCAATATCAACGGGATGTTACTGGCAATCGGTTCACTGGTGCTGACCCCGTGGCCCGGTTGCAGGTCCAGCAGTTCCCCTGGCGCTACCAGATCACCCTCGCCGCGCTGCAAAGCACCGATCAGTTGATCCTTGCCCTTGGGAATGATCTTGAGGGTAATTTCCTGACCGTCACGGGCGTGACCATTGAGGTACTGCTCGAAGGCACGCAAGCGGTGGTATTCAACACCGATGGCTTGGCCCTGGACCTCGCCGGAGCTGTTGCGGCTCTGGTTGACCAGCACCCGCAAGACACGACTGCTGCGGATCTGCGCCAAGTCGCGCGCTTTGGTCGACGGCACGGCTTGCAGCGGCCCGGCCAGACGCGCAACCGCCGACATCGGCAGCAGCAACGAACAACACAACAGTAGTAAAACCGAGGGACGTATCATCCACTCTCCAGAAAGAATACTGGGCCGATCCCAAGCGTTTTCATGAAATCGAACGACAGAAACAGAGCGTCTTGAGCGCTGGCAACGTGCGGAAGACTGGCACAGTGATGGCATTCAAGCCACCCTGACCGGTCTCGCGGCATCAAGAGACAGCTATAACTCGTTGTAGTTCTTGGCTTTTCTTATAAACCTACAGCTCTGATATGCTTTCCGGCCTTTGGTCCGAGGTAGCACCATGCAACTCATCGATATCGGCGTCAACCTGACCAACCCCAGTTTTGCCGACAAACACCAGGTGGTACTCGACCGCGCCTACGCTGCCGGGGTCTGCCAATTGGTGCTCACCGGCACCAGTGTCGAGGGCAGCGAACAGGCTCTGGAACTGTGTCGGCAACTGGACGAAACGGCTCAACGGCTGTTCGCCACCGCCGGCATTCATCCCCACTGCGCCAGCGACTGGAACGCCGACAGCGCCCAGCGTCTGCGCAGTCTGCTCAAGGAGCCAAACCTCGTGGCAGTGGGTGAATGCGGGCTGGATTTCAATCGTGATTTCTCGCCGCGCCCGCAACAGGAAAAAGTCCTCGAAGAGCATCTGGCGATGGCGGTCGAGCTGCAATTGCCGGTGTTCCTCCACGAGCGCGATGCCAGCCAACGCTTGCTGGAAATCCTTCGCGATTACCGTGATCAGCTGCCGGCCGCCGTGGTGCACTGCTTCACGGGCGAAAAGAAGGCGCTGTTCAGTTACCTCGATCTGGATTTGCACATCGGTATCACCGGCTGGATTTGTGATGAGCGCCGGGGCACGCACCTGCACCCGTTAGTGAAAGAGATCAAGCAGGGTCGGTTAATGCTGGAAAGCGATGCGCCGTATCTATTGCCGCGCACCCTGCGACCCAAGCCGAAGAATGGTCGCAACGAACCGGCGTATCTGACCGAAGTGTTGCGTGAAGTGGCGCTGCATCGCGGGGAGAGTGAAGAAGATCTGGCGGCTCACAGCACGGCGTGTGCGCGAGCATTCTACGGGTTGCCTTCTATTGATTAATGCAGCCTCAGCGCTATCGCGAGCCTGATCCAGGCCCGCGATACAAGCGCCGCGGTCTTATTGACCGCTACGCATCATCTCTTTAGGCACGTACTTGCCGATCTCGAATTTGCCGATCGCCGCGCGGTGCACTTCGTCCGGGCCGTCGGCCAGGCGCAGAGTGCGTTGCATTGCATACATGTACGCCAGTGGGAAATCGTTGGACACCCCTGCCCCGCCATGGATCTGGATCGCACGGTCGATCACCCGCAAGGCCACGTTCGGTGCGACAACCTTGATCTGAGCGATTTCGCTCTTCGCAATCTTGTTGCCGACGGTGTCCATCATGTACGCCGCTTTCAATGTCAGCAGACGTGCCATGTCAATTTCCATCCGCGAATCAGCAATCTTGTCGATGTTGCCGCCCAGACGTGCCAAAGGTTTACCGAACGCAGTACGGGTTACCGCCCGTTTGCACATCAGTTCCAATGCACGTTCGGCCATGCCGATTGAACGCATGCAGTGGTGAATCCGGCCCGGGCCAAGGCGACCCTGAGCAATTTCAAAACCGCGTCCTTCGCCCAACAGGACGTTTTCGTAGGGCACGCGGACGTTTTCGAACAGCACTTCGGCATGGCCGTGAGGTGCGTCGTCGTAACCGAACACGGGCAGCGGACGAACGATCTTCACGCCCGGAGCATCCACCGGCACCAGAATCATCGAGTGCTGCGCATGACGCGGCGCGTCAGGATCGCTCAAGCCCATGAAGATCAAAATCTTGCAGCGTGGATCGCAGGCGCCTGAAGTCCACCATTTTTTGCCGTTGATCACCCACTCGTCGCCATCACGTACAGCGCGAGCAGCCATGTTGGTGGCGTCGGACGAGGCCACGTCCGGCTCAGTCATGGCGAACGCCGAGCGGATCTCGCCACGCAGCAGCGGTTCGAGCCAGCGTTGCTTCTGTTCTTCGTTGGCGTAGCGCACCAACACTTCCATGTTGCCCGTGTCTGGCGCAGAGCAGTTGAACGGCTCGGGGCCCAGCAGCGAGCGGCCCATGATTTCTGCCAACGGCGCGTATTCGAGGTTGGTCAGACCCGCGCCGCGTTCGGACTCAGGCAGAAACAAATTCCACAGGCCTTCTGCCTTGGCCTTGAGTTTGAGCTCCTCCATGATTGCGGTCGGCTGCCAGCGATCGCCCTCGGCGACCTGGCGCTCGAACACCGCTTCGGCGGGATAAACGTAGGTGTCCATGAACGTGGTCACGCGCTCACGCAGTTCTTGCACCTTGGGCGAATAAGCGAAATCCATGGGCAGCTCTACCTTTTAACTGAGGGTTTAGAGGAGGTGTTCAGATCATGCAATCGATGCTAGAACAGCTACGAAAATTTACCTAGCCTATTCTCGGCGTGTATTAACATTCATCACCGATATATGATCGGCTTATCGAGAACCCAACAATAAGAGTGCAGCGCAATGAACCTGAGCAAGGTCGACCTCAACCTTTTCATCGTCTTCGACGCGATCTACACCGAAGCTAACCTGACCCGCGCCGGGCAAATTATCGGCATTACTCAACCGGCGGTCTCGAACGCTCTGGCCCGTCTGCGCGAAACCTTCAATGACCCGTTGTTCGTACGCACCGCCCAAGGCATGGTCCCGACGCCCATGGCGCAGAACATTATCGGGCCGGTGCGCAACGCCCTTTCCTTGCTGCGGGTGTCGGTGCAGGAAAGCCGTATTTTTAATCCATTGCAGGCGGTCAAGACCTACCGCATCAGCATGACCGACCTCACCGAAGCCGTGATCCTGCCGGCACTGTTTCAGCGCCTGCGGCGCCTGGCGCCGACGGTGATCATCGAAAGCTTTCTATCCAAGCGCCGCGAAACCACCAAGGAGCTGGCGGCCGGGCGTCTCGATTTCGCTGTCGACGCGCCACTTAACACTGACCCGCAAGTGCGCCATGTCAAGTTGATGGAAGACCGTTACGTGTGCGCCATGCGCAAGGGCCATCCGCTGGCGGGCAAAGAGAAATTCACCCTCGATGATTACCTGTCGCTGACCCACATCCATATCTCCAGCCGCCGCAGCGGTCTGGGCCATGTCGACCTGGCCTTGGGCAAAATGGGCATCCAGCGCAAGATCGCCCTGCGATCTCAGCATTACTTGATGGCGTCGCAAGTGTTGCAGCAGACCGACATGGTCATGACCGTGCCGGAACGCTTTGCCCGTCGCCATGATTTGTACTCGGTGAACCTGCCGGTCAACGATGTGCCGCCGGTAGAAACCCACCTCTATTGGCACGAAAGTACCGATCAGGACCCGGCCAACCGCTGGATGCGCGAGCAGATGATCGAGTTGTGCCAGCAGGTGACAGCACATGAGAAGAAGCTCGATAAGGTGTAGGAAACACCTGATAGACGAAGGATCAGGGCGCGATGCTTGACGTAAACGTCAACCTGACATTAGCTTAGCGCCATGACCTTTTTCGAGCGCTTCCATGAGCAACCAGACCTATAGCATTTCCGACCTCGCCCGCGAGCTCGACATCACCACCCGGGCCATTCGCTTTTATGAAGAGCAAGGCCTGCTCAGCCCCGAGCGACGCGGCCAGGAACGCATCTACTCGCCCCGTGACAAAGTCAGCCTGAAGCTGATCTTGCGGGGCAAGCGCATTGGTTTCTCCCTGGCCGAATGCCGTGAGTTGATCGAACTCTACGACCCCACCGGCGGCAATCAGAAACAGCTGCAAACCATGCTGACCAAAATCGCCGAACGCCGCGAACAGCTCGAGCAGCAAATGCTCGACATCGAACAGATGAAGCTGGAACTGGACACCGCGCAGGAGCGTTGCACCCAGGCGCTGGAACAAACCATCAAAAACCAGCAGACGGTTCAGTAGGTCAACACAACCCCCTGAGCGGGCTTGCTCCCACAGGGTTCTCCGAGCATTCAGACAATCAGCACAGGTCGAATCCCATGTCCCTACCCACTCACGTACGCCTGGTCGAAGTCGGCCCACGCGACGGTCTGCAAAACGAAGCCCAACCCATCAGCGTTGCGAACAAGGTGCAACTGGTCGACGCGCTGACCGTCGCCGGTCTCGGCTATATAGAAGTCGGCAGTTTTGTGTCGCCCAAATGGGTACCGCAAATGGCCGGTTCCGCCGACGTCTTCACACAGATCCAGCGCAAACCTGGCGTGACCTATGGTGCGCTTGCACCGAATATGCGCGGGTTTGAAGACGCCATCGCGGCCGGGGTCAAGGAAGTCGCGGTGTTCGCCGCCGCGTCGGAATCGTTTTCCCAGCGCAACATCAATTGCTCGATCAGCGAAAGCCTGGAGCGTTTCGTGCCGATCATGGACGCCGCCAGGCAACACGGTGTCAGCGTGCGCGGTTACGTGTCCTGTGTGCTGGGCTGCCCTTACGAAGGTAACGTCGCGCCAGAACAGGTCGCTCAAGTCGCTCGCGAGCTCTACGCGATGGGCTGCTATGAAGTTTCCCTGGGGGACACCATCGGTACCGGCACCGCTGGCGCGACCCGCAAAATGTTCGAGGTGGTGTCAGCCGACATACCCCGTGAAAAACTGGCCGGGCACTTCCACGACACCTACGGCCAGGCCATGGCCAACATCTACGCCAGTCTGCTGGAAGGCATCTCGGTGTTCGACAGCTCCATCGCCGGCCTTGGCGGCTGCCCATACGCCAAGGGCGCCAGCGGTAACGTTGCTACCGAAGACGTGGTTTACCTGCTCAATGGCCTGGGTATCGAAACCGGTATCGACCTGGACGCCTTGATTCTGGCGGGCCAGCAGATTTGCTCGGTGCTGGGGCGACCGACCGGTTCACGCGTGGCCAAGGCTCGTAGCGCACAGTGAGTGCGCGGATGTGACCGGGTGTTACCGCTGCGTTCGAAACGTGGGGCGCAAGCGAGTAACACGGAAACAAATTGTCGGGTTGCGACTGACTGAAAAATCCGCGAAAACTACAAGATGTTGATTTTAAAAGGTTTTTAAAAGTTGGCACGGCTTCTGCTATCTCTATTGCATAACAAGAACAAAAAAAGCGGCAAACCTAATAAAAATAAGACGTAACGACTCTGACATAACAAAAACAACACGACAGAGACGCAGCTAACAGATTTTTTTGGAGAGGATGTGCTTTTCAGGGTGCTTTTCGGAGTAACCCGCAACCGGGCAGAGAACAATAAAACTACCTTCAGGTAGCTCCCGAACTGGTTGGATCGCTTAGCGAAAAAGTAGATCAGCGCTCAAAAAAATACGTTTGCTCTTGATCCCGGATGGGGATCGACAAAAACAGCGGTAAAGGGTCACGGTTACCAAAAACAAAAACAGACCGCCCCTCAATAATAAAAAAAGAGCATGCGCAACGACAAAATTAAAGGGGAGCTTCGGCTCCCCTTTGTGCTTTCTGGGGTTTGGCTTTCACCTCCACCTTGCCTGAATAAGCCCCCCAGGAAACAACTTTAACGGCTCGCGCATTTCGAGCATCTGCCGGCCCTTGGCTGGCAATTTTTCAGCGATAGGGGCTCCACTTACCTGACTCCACGGGTACAGAGTCATGCTAGTAGCGTTCATGTTTAGTGCTCCTCCAGATCGTCAACACAACGCGTGTGAAGGATGGCGTCAGGACACGGTTACCATGGCCACTGAGATGATTCGAGTCGAAGAAGAGCGGCTTTCCATTACTGTCGAAAGCTGAACAGGTTTGCCCGGGACAAAGGAGCGGCAACGGATCCCAAACCGTAAGATCAGGGTGTTCACGTTTTAATAAGTCCAGCAGCTTCATTTGCGGGGCACGTAGTCGGTCGATCTGTGCGCGATCAATCGTCAGGCCCGGAGCGCAAACAGGGTTCATCGAGTTGAACCAGTCCGAACAACGATTGGGCGGTGCCTTGAACACTACCTTGGGTGCGTCAATGATGACGTGTACTTGTGCTGCCTTTAGTCTATCGAGAGTGGCTTCGGCAGAGACTCTAGCGCTCTGGCCCTTCTCCAGTGTCCGCTCGGAAAAAACCTCGTTCAATACCGTAACTTCTCCACGCGACCACTCCCGCCCATCAAGCTCGGGCATCCTCAGGGAGGCAAGGAAGACGATGTCGCCCGGTTTAGCTTGAGCCTCAATTTCTTTGAAGTTTGCTTCCCGACGTTCGGCACAATTGGCAGGGTCGGGGCCGATGAGCGTCACGACGCCACAGCCTCCCTGCTCATATTCCAGCACCTTGATACCAAGCGTCAGTCGCACGGTGTTGAGCATGGTGCGATAAGCAGCCGTATGTGAATCACCCACGACAAAGAGCTGACGCCCTTGCACCAGTGGATCCTCGATCTGGATAATTTCTTCGCGAGGGAAGTGTTTGTATGCATACCATTCATAGGTATCACGTGTTTGGCTGAGTGATAAGCGATCAGGGTTATCAGAGACCCACAGCGCCCCCCACCAGAGCAGGCCTACCGCCACCAGACTAGAAGCGACGGTAACCCACGCCCGGCTCTGCCAAAGCGACTTGCCGATGCGAATCGGCGTCTCGATCCAGTGATAAGAGGCTGCAGCAAGCGCAATAACAATGACCGGATAGATCAGCTGGACAGCGAGAAGCTCCAACCCTGTTGTCCACCGCAAGAAGACCGCTACTGGCCAATGCCAAAGATAGAGCGAATAGGACAGGCGACCAACGTAGACCATTAAGGGCGACTGCAGCGAGCGCTGCAGCAGGGAGGGGGCGCTTTCATCCTGCAGTACCACTGCAGTGATCATCAACACTGTTCCTAAAACCGTTGCCAGAGCCCAAGGGAAGGGAAACTGATGACGTCCAGCAAAAAGAAAACCAGCCAAGATCAGTGCAAGGCCTCCCGGCAGGAGGAAGCGAATGAACTTCTTGGATCGTGATGAGACGCGTCTTGCGCCAATGATTTGGAAGAGCATTGCACCTGCGGCCAATTCCCAGAACCGGCCAGGCAGTAGATAAAATGCAGACAGCGGATCGGCAGGTGTCTGATAGGCGCTGATCACCAGTGAAGCCAATGCCAGAAGCGGTAGCACAGCCCATACAATAGCGACCCGCTCCTTATAACGAAGCCATACGAAATAAATGACGGGAAAGATGACATAAAATTGCTCTTCCACACCCAGAGACCATGTATGTAGATAAGGGTTGAGCTCAGCACTCGGCGAAAAATAAGTGTCTGTATTCCACGCCAACACGAAATTGCTTAGACCAAAGAAGGCAGCAAGCCCGGTGCGACTAATCAGCTCGCTAAGCCAGAACTGCGGCATAAACATTGCCGAGGCAAGAAAGCTGACGGACAACACAACTAAAAGTGCAGGTAGGATGCGTAGAAAACGCCGACGGTAAAAATCCGCCAAGTAGCCGGCAAGGTTCAAATCGTTCCGCGCTGAAAGAGACTGACTGATCACATAACCTGATATGACGAAGAACATGTCGACCCCCGTAAAGCCACCCGGGAGAACACCTAAAAAATTAGCGTGAAAGACGATTACGGCGAGAACAGCGACGGCACGCAGGCCATCAATCGCAGGAATGTAAACTAAAGAGACCTTACGCACTATACCGATCCTTTTATCAGCTTCTAATTCTTTTTGAACCCGTATACCTTGGCCCACCCCCTATTGACTCTCCTATACAGAGAAAACAATAGCCGTTGCGTCCTCACACTGCGAGCGCACCAGACGCTGGCCATTCCTTTGCCCGAGGCTGCCTAAAGGCAGGGGCGATAGCGTCTACTTTTATTCGTGCCGCTGCCGTGAAATATGGTAACCCCATATTTCTGTCAAGGGCGTAGAACAGACGGCAACACACAATAATGGCGGTGCCAAACCTAAGGGCCAGCCTGAACATCAATGCAACATTTACTACTGTAAACAAGGACGAGCAAGCTCCGGCAGCGATGGGAAATGCAGCACCGTACAAATCGAAACGTGCAAATTCTACTCACATGAAAAAAAATACACCTCACCATATTGAACGAGTATTTAAAAATGACCGTAAATTTGCTATGGGCGAATCTCACAACGCCCCTCTAAAATCGGAACACTAATTTAGTTGAGATTAACGAACGCCAGCGACCGGACCATTGTAAATGACCAACTACCCTGACACCAAGGAACGCCTCGACCGACCAATAAAGACCCAGATTTAGTTTAATGCTGGAGCAGAATTTACGTCACAGAGGACGCATATGCCTGTTGGGCAGCAAGTCTGATTGTTGTGCTTTTTAAAGCACAGCACCGCTTGAAAAACTCTTCCATAACTCGATAAAGGCTCAACGTCGCGAGGCGCAAGTGGGGTAACGCTACAACAGCAAGTGATGGGAGGTAAGCGCGCCATAAACCCCACCTATTCAAAAAAAGATGAACCGTTCAGGATGTGTCATTCCGTTATTTCTTGTGCTTGATATCCACCACCGTCCCCGC